>JAODNB010000010.1 GCA_025464795.1 Frankiales bacterium | reverse complement strand
CGGTGATGAGCGTTCGAAGGGTGAGCGGGAGTTCGACCTGCTCGTCGAGCTCCTCACCGGCACCCGCGAACCCGCCGGATGGCACGCGCACGTCGTCATCCCCTACGCCACCGCCACCGGTGGTGAGGTCGAGCTCGCCGACATCCCCGGCCTCGGACCCCTCCTGCCCAGCACAGCCCGGGACCTGCTGGGCGAGGCCCTGGACCTCACCGCCATCAACGTCGATGCGGACGGAGTGCCGTTCAGCGTCAGCGACCCCGTCACACCCACTCACGCGGCTACCTCAGCGGCCCGGACGGCACCTTCCGGAACCACCGACCCGGTCCTGGATGCGCTGCGGGCGATGGCCCGCAACCCCGCCCCAGCCGGACGCAGCAACCGCGGGGTCGCCGGCTACCGCGTCCCCACCCGCGTCCAACGCTTCCTGGAAGCCCGCGACCGCACGTGCGTGTTCCCGCACTGCACCCGCCCGGCCTTCCTGACCGACAAGGACCACCGCATCCCCTGGCCCCTCGGGCCCACCCACCCCGACAACCTCCAGTGCTTGTGCCGACACCACCACCGCGCCAAACAGGCCGCCTTCACCGTCGAGAAGCACGCCAACGGCGACTACCAGTGGACCAGCCGAGGCGGCTGGACCTTCACCCGACAACCCAAGGGCTACTGACGCCCCGCCACCGCACAACCCGACACCCGCGCTGAGAACCCGGACCACGTCCGGGACTCAGGCATGCCCCCAGCGGGTCGTCCTCTTCCGCAGCAGCTCGACGCCCATCGCCTTGACCAGGGGGGCGGTGATCAGCCCACGGCCGAGGCCCACCTCGATGAGTGCGTCCATGGCCGCCGGGTCGCGTCTGGCGGCGCGGACCCCACCCTCGAGGACGCGACCGCTCTGGGTCAGCCGAGCGAGCAGGGAGGTGTGCCGAAGGTGCTGTCCCAGCTCCTGTTCCAGCCGGGCCCTGTAGGCAGAACCCACGTCGCCCCCACCGACAGCTGCGGTGCCCGCAAGTCGCCCGGACAGCAGCGCGTAGAAGATCCCCTCACCCGTCAGCGGGTTGATGAGCGAGGCGGCATCGCCCGCGAGCAGTACCCGGCCTGAGGGCTGGACCGGCCGCGAGGTCGACAGCGGGAGGTGGTGCGAGCGCAGGCCGGTCGCCCCAGCGGCCTCGGGAAGGAGCTCGACCATGCGGTCGTGGAGCTGGCTCTTGCCGTGCTGGAGGTCCTGCAGGTGCGACAGCAACATGCCGAAGCCGACGTTCGAGGTCCCGTCACCGGCGTCGAAGCGCCAGGCGTACGCGGGCCAGTCGCGCCCGTCCATGACGATGAGCTGCTCGGGATCGCCTGTCTCCCAGGGGATGTAGCCCCGCACGGCGACAGCGACGGTGGACGGGTCCTGCTTCGGGATGCCGAGCAGCCTGCGTACGACGCCGTTCGCCCCATCGGCTCCGACGACGACTCGGGCCTGGACGTCGTCATCGATGACGACCCTGTCCGGACGCAGCTCGAGGGTGCGCACGGACTGGCGACGCAGCTCGGCCCCGCGGGCGACCGCAGCCTCGACCAACCGCGCGTCGAACACCAAGCGGGGGACCACGTAGTCGGGCCGCAGCAGCCGCCGGCCTGCCACGGTGCCTCGAGGCGACACCAGCCGAAGGCTCCTGATGGGCACTCGGTCCTCGAAGACCTGGGCCGCTCCGAGGCGGGCCAGCTCGTCCAGGGCATGCGGAGCGATCCCGTCCCCGCAGGACTTGTCACGCGGAAAGCTCGACCTGTCGAGCAGCAGCACCTTCGCTCCGGGGCGGCTCCGGAGAGCGGCGAGTGCAGCTGCCGAGCCCGCCGGTCCCGCTCCGATCACCGCGAGGTCATACACGTGTGCAGCGTAGGTCCCGGAGATGAAAGACTGAGGAGATGCCTTCCCGTCGTCGCGTTCTGTCCGGCATCCAGCCCACGGGTGCAGGAAAGCACCTCGGCAACTACCTGGGTGCTGTGCGGCACTGGGCGGCCATGCAGGACGACTTCGAGTGCCTGTTCTTCATCGCCGACCTGCACTCCCTGACGATCACGCCCGATCCGACGGAGCTGCGCGCCCAGACCCGCAAGCTGATCGCTGAGCTGCTCGCGATGGGGGTCGACCCGTCCAAGTCCGCGCTCTTCGCGCAGTCCCACATCCCGGAGCACCCCGAGCTGGCCTGGGTGCTGTCCTGCCTGACGGGCTTCGGCGAGGCGTCGCGCATGACGCAGTTCAAGGAGAAGGGCGGCGGCAATGTCGGCCTGTTCAACTACCCGGTCCTGCAGGCCGCCGACATCCTGCTCTACCAGTCGCACATGGTTCCGGTCGGCGAGGACCAGCGCCAGCACCTCGAGCTCACCCGCGACCTCGGTCAGCGCTTCAACAGCCGCTACGGGGACACGTTCACCGTCCCGGACCCCTACGTGCAGAAGAGCGCGGAGCGCATCAAGGATCTCGCGGACCCGACTGCCAAGATGAGCACCAGCAAGGGCGGTCCAGGAGTCCTGTGGGTCATCGAGGACGACAAGGCGACGACGAAGAAGATCAAGAGCGCCGTCACGGACACCGGTCGCGAGGTCGAGTACGACGTCGCGGCCAAGCCCGGTATCTCCAACCTCATGACCATCCACGCGATCGCCACGGCCACGTCGGTCGAGCAGGTCCAGGACGACTTCGCCGGGAAGATGTACGGAGACTTCAAGGGTGCCGTCGCGGATGCGGTCGTCGAGATGTTCGCGCCGGTCCGGAAGAGGTACGCAGAGCTGATCGCCGACCCCGGCTACCTCGACAGCGTGCTGCGCGAGGGAGCCGCCACGGCGCGACCGATCGCCGCGGCCACGATGGTCGACGTTCGCGACCGGATCGGGCTGCTGGCGCCGGCCTGATGGCGACGCGTGACATCGGGGTCGCCATCGGGATCCCGGAGCCGTACACCTCCGAGCTGCAGGGCTGGCGGGAGCGCCTCGGTGACCCCAACGCCTCGGGCATCCCGCCGCA
>JAODNB010000007.1 GCA_025464795.1 Frankiales bacterium | reverse complement strand
AGGCGGTAGCGGTCGCCAAGCAGCTGTCCGCGGAGAACCCCGACTGGGTGATGCTCTACCAGTACGGCAACCCCGCGAACGCGCAGGCGCACTACGAGACGACCGGCCCGGAGCTCCTCGAGGACCTCCCGACCATCACGCACTTCGTCGCCGGGCTCGGCACCACCGGGACGCTCATGGGCACCGGGCGTTACCTGCGCGAGAACGTCCCCGGGATCCGGGTCGTCGCCGCGGAGCCGCGCTACGGCGAGCTGGTCTACGGGCTGCGCAACATCGACGAGGGCTTCGTACCCGAGCTGTACGACGCGTCGGTGCTGTCGTCCCGCTTCTCCGTCGGACCGCGCGAGGCGCTGCGGCGCACCCGGCAGCTCGTCGAGGAGGAGGGCATCTTCGCCGGCATCTCCACGGGGGCGATCCTGCACGCCGCCATCGGCGAGGCCATGAAGTGCGTGCAGTCGGGGGAGCGGGCGGACATCGCGTTCGTGGTCTGCGACGGGGGCTGGAAGTACCTGTCCACGGGCGCCTACGCCGGCACCCTCGAAGAGGCTGAGGCAGCCCTGGAGGGCCAGCTCTGGGCGTAGGCAGTGCGTGCGGGGGCCATCCCGGCCGTAGTGTTGCAACCGTGGTGGTCGACGACCTGCGGGAGACGCTGTGCAGCTGACGATCCTCGGGTGTGCCGGAACCTTCCCTGGGCCGCACTCGCCCTGCTCCGGCTACCTCGTGGAGCACGACGGGTTCCGGCTGGTCGTCGACCTGGGCTCGGGTGCCCTCGGCAACCTGCAGCGCCACATCGACCTGCGGGACGTCGACGCGGTTTACCTCACGCACCTCCACGCCGATCACTGCATCGACCTCGTGGCCTACTTCTACGCGCGTCGCTACCACCCCACCGGCCTGCTGCCGCAGCTTCCCGTCTACGGGCCGGCCGGCATGAAGTACCGGATCCACGCCGCGTTCGAGGAGCCACCAGTCGACGGCTTCGATGACGTCTACGCGTTCCACGAGCGCTCGGCCGGGACCATGGAGATCGGACCGTTCACCGTGACGGCCGCGGTGGTCCGCCACCCCATCGAGTGCCACGGGCTGCGGATCGAGGCGGGTGGCCGCGTCCTGACCTACAGCGCGGACACGGCCAGCTGCCCCGAGCTGGTCGAGCTGGCCCGGAACGCGGACGTGTTCCTGTGCGAGGCCTCCTGGCCGTCGGACCCGGTTCCCCCGCCCGGCATCCACCTGACGGGTCGGGAAGCGGGCGAGCACGCGACCCTCGCAGGTGCGCGCCGCCTCCTGCTCACGCACCTGATGCCCTTCCACGACCCGCAGGCGATGCTCGCCGAGGCCAAGGAGACCTACGACGGGTCCCTCGAGGTCGTGCACGCAGGCTCGGTCTACACCGTCTGACCTAATCTCTTGGCCATGACTCGTGAAGACGGCCGTGCCGAAGACCAGCTCCGCCCCGTCAAGCTGACCCGGCGGTGGCTCGACCACGCCGAGGGCTCCTGCCTTGTGGAGTTTGGCAAGACCCGGGTGCTCGTCGCGGTGTCGGCGACCGAGGGGGTGCCCCGCTGGCGCAAGGGCTCCGGCCTGGGCTGGCTGTCCGCGGAGTACTCCATGCTGCCGCGCGCCACCCACACCCGCTCCGACCGGGAGGCCACCAAGGGCAAGGTCGGCGGCCGCACGCACGAGATCTCCCGGCTCGTCGGGCGCTCGCTGCGCGCCTCGATCGACCTGTCGAAGCTCGGTGAGAACAGCCTGGCCATCGACTGCGACGTCCTCCAGGCGGACGGCGGCACCCGGACGGCAGCGATCACCGGCGCGTACGTCGCTCTCGCGGACGCGTGCGCGTTCCTCGGCAAGCCGGAGGCGCTTGTGCGCTCGGTCGCGGCCATCTCCGTCGGGATCGTGGACGAGACCCCGCTGCTCGACCTCGCGTACACCGAGGACGTCCGTGCGGAGACCGACATGAACGTCGTGGCCACCGGTGACGGCGACCTCATCGAGGTGCAGGGCACCGCCGAAGGAGCACCGTTCTCGCGCAAGGAGCTCGATGCGCTGCTCGACCTCGCGCTCTCGGGTACCCGACAGCTGACCGACCTGCAGAACGCCGTCCTGGCCCAGCCGCTGCCGTGACGCGGGTCCTGCTCGCCACCAAGAACCTCGGCAAGGTGGCTGAGCTGCAGCGGATCCTCAGCGAGTTCGTCCTGGAGGGAGCGTCCTACGAGCCCGGGCCGGAGACCGGTGCGTCGTTCGCTGAGAACGCCCTCGCTAAGGCGCGTGAGGGGGTCGCTGCGTCCGGCCTTCCCTCCGTGGCTGACGACTCGGGTCTGACGGTGGACGCGTTGAACGGGATGCCCGGGATCCTGTCCGCGCGTTGGGCGGGTCGTCACGGCGACGACGCCGCCAACCTCTCCTTGGTGCTGGGGCAGCTCGCGGATGTGCCCTCGGCACGGCGCGGGGCAGCCTTCGTCTGCGCCGCGGCGTACGCCCTTCCTGACGGCCGGTCCGAGGTCGTGCACGGGGAGCTTCGTGGGTCGCTGCTCTACGAGCCTCGGGGGACGAACGGGTTCGGCTACGACCCGATCTTCGTACCCGATGGCCTCTCCGTGACGTCTGCGGAGCTCTCGCCGGAGGACAAGGACGCGATCAGCCATCGCGGCCAGGCGTTTCGCGCCCTGGCTCCGCTCCTGACCGCTGCCCTCGCGTAGCGGCACCGTGTCGACCTACGTCCTCCTCCACGGTGCCGGCAGCGACGCCTGGTACTGGCACCGGGCCCGACCGTTGCTGGAAGACCTCGGGCACACGGTGCTCACCCCGGAGTTCCCTGTCGACGACGACAGCGCGGGCCTGGAGGAGTACGTGCAGATCGTCCTCGCAGCCGTTGAAGGCCACTCCGACCTCGTCC
>JAODNB010000419.1 GCA_025464795.1 Frankiales bacterium | reverse complement strand
CCCGAACGAGAGCGCGTTCGACTGGGCACTCGCGAGCGGCCGGCTGACCTCGATGGCACCGGGCGTCGTCATCACCACCGGGGTGCTCGCGGGTCTCAGCGGCACAGAGCTGTACGAGACCCAGCTGTTGGCAGAGCTGATCCACCAGGGCGAGGACTGGCACGCCAACCGACGTGCTGCCGCCGTCGTCCACCACCTGCCGCTTCTCGGTTCGCCGCCGTCCGTCCCGCTGCTGGTCCGTGATCGGCGCAATGCCACCGAGCGCTCCAGCACCCGACTCCGAAACCTCACAGCTCTGCCCTCTGAGGAACGCGCCTGCGTGAGAGGCATCCGCGTGACCTCGCTGCCGCGGACGGTCTTCGACCTCGCCCGTCGGGAGTCCTTCCGCTCCGCCGTGATCGTCGCTGACGCCGCCCTCCGTACCGGCTTGCCTCGATCGGAGCTGCAGGCCTGCATCGACCGGCACCCCCGGTGGCCGGGCCTGCGTGCCGCGAAGGAGGTCTTCGCCTTCGCTGACGGCCGGGCGGAGTCGCCGCTGGAGTCTCTCGGCCGGGTCGGCTGCCTGCAACAGGGCCTTCCGGTGTTCGAGCCGCAGGTGGAGGTCTGGATCGGAGATCGCTTCGTCGCACGCGTCGACGGCATCTGGCGCGACCAGCTGCTGGTCTTCGAGGGCGGCGGAGGGATGAAGTTCAAGGACGGCGCCGACCTACGGCTCATCGTCAGGCACGAGGACATCCGGGACACCGGGCTCGACGTCCTTCGCTCGAGCTGGAACGAGCTGCACTCCGGCCAGCGGGCCTGGGCTGACAGGGTCCGAGCCCGGTTCGCCGAGCGCTCGCACCCCCGGCTCGCTCCAGGAGTGCGGCTGGTGTCCACCCAGGTGCGTCCCACGCCTTTGGCCGAGGAGCAGGTCTACCGCTGGGCCGCCTGACCTGTCTCACAGAACCCTGTTCAAGCGGCCCAGAACTGGCCTCGCAGGGCCCAGATCCCCGGGTTTGGTGAGACAAGTCCGGGTGGGGCCCTACAGGGTGCCGGCCTTGGTGAAGGTGACGGCGACCGTCTTGCCGGCGGCGCAGTAGGTGAAGGCGTTGCCGACCCGGGTGTGCGGCTGGCCGAGGCGGGCGAGCACCTGCTCCGGGGTCATCCCCTTCTTGAGGCTCGCGAGGTCGGCGCGCGTCAGGTCGGGGATGTCGGAACGGCAGCTGTCGCCCGTGACCCCGATGGCGCGCTCCCACATCTGCAGGTACGCCTCACCGCCGTTCTGGATGTCCTTCGTGAAGGCCTTGCCGTCACCGATCTGGTTCGCCTGGACCTGCACGTCCTGCACCCAGTCCGGGTAGAGCCCGTAGTGCTCGACGCCCTCGGTGTTGAGGTCCCAGGTGCGCTTGCCCGTCGTGAGCTTGGAGATCGTCGTGCCCCCCAGCCCCGTGAACGGGTAGACGACGCCCTTGCCCTTGGCAGGGTTGCGCGGAGCGCCCTGCGCGGAGAAGCCGGAGATGTCGGAGCCCCAGCCGATGCCGTACAGGAAGCGCTTGTCGGCATGCTTGCGCAGCAGCTCCCACTCACCGAGGAAGCTGGAGCTCCCGCCGGCGTGCGGCGTGACGACCCCGCCGAGCTGCAGGATGCGGAAGTAGTTGGCGTCATCAGCCCAGCTGTGCGAGGAGATCACGCCGCTGTAGTGGTGCGCCGCGACGTAGTCCAGGGCCTGCTGGCGGGCGATCGCGGACATGTGGTCCGGGTCGAAGATCATGCCGCGCTTCATGAGGCCGTCGAGGAACGCCTTGCCGAGGTCCGACAGGCCGATCGTGTTGCAGACCGGTCCGGCCGGGTAGGCCGGCGCCACCCCCGTGGCGCCCGAGGTCGCGAGGACCGCGCCGAAGATGGCGTCGCGGCCGATGCCGCCGTCCTCCTCGAGGTTGAGCTGGTCCTTGTCGTGCTGGACCTTGCCGAACGGCGCCTTGCACGAGGTGAACTGCCAGTAGTGGCCGGTCTCCTTGTAGTTGCCGCTGTTGACGATCATGCCGGTGGTGCCGTTGTCACCGGTCACGCCGGTGAGGGCGTTGTCGAACTTGTTGGTCATCTCCATCTGCCGGACACCGAGCTTGTAGACCTCGGACAGGTGCCGATCGATGTCCGCTGCGGTGCAGGCCGGGCCGGTGTAGTAGCTGCGGCAGCCGAGCGGGCGCGACACCTCGATGCCCATGATGACCGCGAGCCGGCCGCTGTTCACCACGCGCCGGGCCTGCAGCGGGTCGGTGACGATCCGGTACCAACCGCGGCCGGGGCCGCCGTACTGGGCGTCGATGTAGCGCTCGAGCTCGCGAGTCCGGTTGGCCTCCAGGGCGACCGTGTCCATCTCGTCGCAGGTGTTCTTCTTCAACGGGTAGAGCTCGCAGAGCTGGCCGTTCTGGACGAGCAGGTTCGTGTACATCCGCAGGCCGCCGCGATAGGCCCGCTCGATCCACTTGTAGTAGACCTGCTGGTGCGTCAGCGAGTTGTAGTGCGGCCAGTAGCTGAAGGTGGGGTAGCCGTCGGTCGCGTGGCCGGAGCCGGGCGTCTTGCCGGAGACGACGTCCTCGAGGGCGCTGCCGTACCCGCCCGGTCCGTGGTCGGGGCAGTCCTGCAGGGCGTCGTTGATGCCGTACGGGTGCCAGACGCGGCCGCAGATGACCCGGCCGCCCAGGAACTCGAAGGCCATCGTGTGCAGGTGCGCGTCCACGTAGCCCTTGGTCTCGCCGTAGGGCGTCGCGCCCTTGGCCGT
>JAODNB010000400.1 GCA_025464795.1 Frankiales bacterium | reverse complement strand
TGGCTGTGTACGGCGGGCCGTTGGTGAGCGACAGCGGGCTCGGTGCGCTCTCGAGCGTGGCCTGCTTCGGGATAGACGGGTCGACCCGGACGACGACGAGGTTGCTCGGCGCGCCGTCGATCCAGTGCACGCCCTCCCACACCGGTTCGTACCTCTCGCGGGTCACCCCCAGGGGTCGGCCGTTCCCGTACAGCGTCAGGTCGAACGTGCCTGTGGCTCCGGCCGCGGTCGTCGTCGAGACGGCAGCCGGGCGGGCCGGCGAGGGCCAGCCGGCGCCGGAGGAGAGCTGCTGCTCGGAGGGTCGGAGCCGGGAAGCGCCCATCAGCACGGTGGACGGCGTCCAGCTGAGGTTGCCGGTGTTCTTCACCGCGAGGCGCAGGCGCGTGCTCCCGCCGGTCGGGACGACGACGGTGCGGCCGTCGGCCAGGACGGCGTCGGGCTGGTCGGCGGGAGCACCCGCTGGCCGGCTCTCCAGCGAGGTGGCCGGCGAGGCCGCGCCGGTGAAGACGGGGGCGACGACGGGGATCCGCCACGAGACCGTGTCCCCGAAGGGCTGTCCGCCACCGATCGCGAGTCGGTAGGAGCGGCCTTGGAGACCCAGTGGGACGGCGTCGCCCGTGAGGGCGAAGGCGAAGGTGGCCGTCTCCCCCGGGTTGATCACCGTCGCGGAGCCGGTGTAGCGGCCCGGCGTCCGCGTGTTCCCGACGAGCGGGTCCGCCTGCGCCGGAGGCGAGGCGACGATCAGGTGCAGGTCGTCCGTCGGCCAGCTGACCGAACCGGTGTTCTTCATGGTGACGGTCAGGGTGCCGGTGCTCTGACCGGGCGACTGCACGAGCGTGGGTGCGGCTGACTGGGTGACCACGGTCGCTGAGGTGGCCGCCTTGATGTGCCACCAGCTGCTGCGCAGCCCGTCGCTGCTCGCCGGCCAGCTGTGGGCGTTGTAGAACCCGGCCCCTGTGGTGGTGACCGACCCCGAGGTCCCCTGCAGCACGACCGTCTTGACCCGACCACCCCACTCGCCGTTGCCGTCCCGCTCGGTGACGTGGACGCTCTTCAGGGTCCCCACCGCCGGGAAGCGCGCCTCCAGCTGAGCGGCCGTGATGGTCGCGGTCCACGAGTGGATCGTGCTGGCTACGGCCCCGTCGTACGGGTCCTCCTGCGCAGGCAGGTACGGCTGGCCGCCGTCCGTCGACCAGCCGCCGTTGGACGCGGAGAACTGCGCGAAGATCGGCTTGCCCTGGTAGGTGCGGATGGCGTTCGCCGTCTGCGTCACCGCATCGCTCGTCGACGCCGCCTCGAGGGGCGTCTTCGCACCGCTCGCGCTGTAGAGCGCCTGGCCTCCGTAGACCTGGCACAGCGTGGTGTCGCAGATGTCGTACGCCCGCGTGGTCGCGTAGCGCGAACGGCTCTCGGCTGCGTAGGTCCTGGCCGCGATCGCCTGCGCCTGGAGGGCCGCCGGCTTCCACGACGAGGAGGACTCCCGAGGCACGACCCCCGCGAGGTAGCTCTCCATCGACAGCACGTTGATGCTCTGCACGGTCGTCGCAGAGGTGCGCACCGAGCGCATCGAGTCGCGGTAGTCGCGACTGGTGCCGTCGGCGAAGGCGAGCCGCACGGTCGAGGCCCCGCCGAACTGGATCGGGCCTGCGAACGTGGTCTTGCCGTTGAGGGTGAACGGGGTCCATCCCGAGCTGTAGGACTGCAGGTGCAGACCTGCCGAGTCGGTGGTGGTGCGCCACCGAGTCGGTCCCGCGGGCAGCGTCGCGACCGAGCCGGTGGCAAGGTCGGTGACCGTCAGCCCGTTGCCGGGGTAGACCTGCGTGTCCCCGCCGCTGTCGGCCGAGATGAGGACCCGGATCGCTGCAGCCGCGAGCGTCGTCCGGGTGGTGCCCGGGTAGTAGAAGCTCGTGATGAAGTCGGCCGTCTTGCCCTGCGTCGCAGCCCCCTGCGCGCCGGTCTGCGACAGGCCGTGGCCGTGCCCCCAGCCGTGCCCCTCGACCGCGAAGCTGCCGTTCGCCGGGACCAGGTACGTCTCGTCCACCGTCACAGCCGCCGCGGGTGGCGCCACGGCCACGGCGAGCAGCAGCCCGGTCAGGGCGAGGAGAGCACGCATCCCACCACTGAACCACGCAAACCGGCAGTAGCGGGGTTACGCCGAGGCGCGCGTCCGCTTCTGGGTGACCTTCTCCGCGACCGCGACAGGGCTCCCGTCCGCGGGGCTGATCAGGCCGAAGCGCATCTTCTTGGTGTGCTCCAGGCTGTCCTCGATGAGGGCGCGGTTCGTGCGCAGCAGGTCGGAGATGATCCCGACGATCACGCTCATGAACGCCATGACCAGCAGGACGGTGCCGACGAGCAGCGACTGCAGGTGGCTGCCGTGGTTGGACTCGGTGGCGACGATCACGCCGTACCGCACGAACGGCACCAGGCCGAGCACGCCGAGGACGGCCGCGAGGAAGCTGAAGATGACGTACGGCTTGTACATCACGTAGGCGCGCATGATGGCGCCCGCGCTCTTCAGGACGTGCTGGTAGGTGCTCTTGAACAGCCGCGACTCACGGGTCTTGGCGTTCGTGAGGATCGGGACCGACTCGATCGCCAGCTTCTTGTTGCCCGCCTGGATGATCGTCTCCATGCAGTACGAGAAGCGCGTGATCGTGTTGAGCAGCATCAGCGACTCGCGGCTGTAGGCACGGAAGCCGCTCGCTGCGTCGGGGAGGTCGGTGCCGGCCGCCTTGTTCACGATGCTGCTGCCGAACTTCTGCAGCCACTTCTTGGGACCGCTGAAGTGCTCGACGAGGTCGACCTGGCGGTCGCCGATGACGATCTCGGCCCGACCGGCGAGGATCGGCTCGACGAGGTCCCCGATCCGCTCCTGCGGGTACTGGTTGTCGCCGTCGGTGTTGACCACGATGTCGGCGCCGAGCTCGAGAGCCCGCTGCACGCCGTCGTGGAAGGACCGGCCGAGACCGCGGTTGCGGGCGTGCCGGACGAAGTGCGTCACGCCGTGCTCGCGTGCCACCTCCACGGTGCGGTCGGTCGACCCGTCGTCGATGATCAGCACGATGATCTCGTCGATGCCCGGGAGCTGCTTGGGGATCGTCGACAGGACGGCCGGGAGCGTCTCCTCCTCGTTGAGGCAGGGGACTTGGACCACGAGGCGCATGGGCCGAGTCTATCGGGGCTAGTTGCCCGGCAGGACCGTCCGCGAGGCGAAGTGCGTCCGGCGCGCCGCACCCGTGAGCCGCACCACGTAGAAGCCGCTGTCAGCGTCGGTGTACCAGATGTCGCCGGTCTTCTCGTCGTAGGCGGGAGCCGACATCGCGAAGGCGCCCAGCATGTCCTGCTGCTCGACCGGGTTCGTCGCGAGGTGCGGCTTGTTGAAGTACGCGATCTCGACAGGCTTGGCCGGGTTGGCGATGTCGAAGACCCGGAGGCCGGACATGATGAACGAGCAGGCAAGGACCGTCGGGTCGACACGGCTCGGGAGCGAGCAGTAGTGACCCTGGTAGCCGTGGAACTGGATGCTGTTGCCCGGGTCCTTCTCGATGTCGCCGCCCTGGACCTTGGCCGCGTTCACAGCGAGCCGGATGTTGGAGACCACGAACGGCTTGTGGATGTTCTGGATGTCGATGATCCGGGCTGCGCCGATGTTGGCCTTCGACCCGAACTCGTCGATCTCCATCAGGTACTTGCGCCCGTGGCGCGTGAACGGGGTCGCGTTCTGGGGCGTGCTGACCGTGCCCCAGGTCAGCCGGGAGATGATCGGCACCGTCGGGTTCAGGACCCGCTTCTGGACCTGGCTCACGTCGAGGACGGTCAGGCCGGAGAAGTCGCTGGCGCCGCTGCCGAAGGCGGCTTCCGCCATGTACAGCGTGTTGCCGTCGTTGCTGATCGAGACGCCGTGCGGCTGGTAGGCGTACGAGAAGTAGATGAGCTTCGGCAGCACGGGGTTGGTCAGGTCGACCGCGGCCAGGGTGTGCGCGTAGAGCGACGCCACCCAGAAGGTGTTGCCGTCCGGCGAGAAGCCGCCCTCGTGCCCGAGCACGCCCATCGGCGAGCTCGACTGGAGGACAGGGTGGCGGCAGTCCTTGGTGACGTCGTACACGTCGACGAAGGCCGGGTCGGTCGCGGGCGTCGCCATGTCCGCCACGAGCAGGCCGCGCTTCTGGTTCAGGCGGAGCGACTCGTGGGGCGACTGCATCGCCGGCGTCCGGAGGGTGTCGGTGTGGACCGGGTGCGCCGGGTCCGACATGTCCATCACGTAGGTGCCGGTGCCGTCGGTCCCCTGCTGGAAGGCGAACAGCGGGAACAGGGTGGTGCTGTCGTAGAAGGCGCACTCGTGGCCGGCCTTGTCGACGTAGCGCTCGACCCGGTAGCCGCCCGTCGCACCGAAGTGGCTGATCTGCTGCGCGTTGCAGGTGTAGCCCTTGGCGTACCGCCCGCTCGCGACATCGCTGAGCGGGGCCCGGCCCTGGGTCTTCTCCGGCAGCGAGCCCTTGTCGCACGCGATGCCCGGCGTCGCCTTCTGCAGGTCAGGGGCAGGAGCGGCGCTGCTGGGCAGGGTGAGCGCGACGGCAGAGCCGAGGCAGACGACGGCGGTGAGCAGGCGCTTGGTCGGGAACGGCATGCGGGGTCCTTCGAAGGCTGGGGGGTTTCGGCGGACGTTCCCCTCGTGTTTCGACGCCGGCCGCCCGCACTCCTGCTCAGCCATCACAACTGCCGGTGCGTTCTGCCGCAAAAGCCGCATAAAGGCTGGGGCACCCGGAGAACTTGGTAAGGCTGACGGCCGCTGGGCCGTACAGGTCTCCAAGATCGCTGCTTCTTGCCTCAGCGAGCCGCGAGCTCCAGGTCGGCGTCGACCATCCGGCCGACCAGCTCGGGAAAGGCCACGGTCGGCGCCCAGCTGAGCTCGGTCCGCGCCAGCGACGAGTCGCCGACCTGCAGGGCCGCGTCGGACGGGCGCACGAAGGCCTGGTCGACCCGCACGAGCGACTCCCAGTCGGCCACCCCCGCCCGCTCGAAGGCCGCGGCGACGAAGTCCCGGACGGAGTGCGCCTCGCCCGTCGCGATGACGTAGTCCGCGGCTGTCGCGTGCCGCGCCGCGAGCACCATGGCGTCGACGTAGTCCGGCGCCCAGCCCCAGTCCCGGCGGGCGTCGAGGTTGCCCAGGACCAGCTCCTTCTCGAGCCCCTGGGCGATCCGGGCCGCGGCCCGGGTGATCTTGCGGGTGACGAACGTGGGGGGGCGCCGCGGAGACTCGTGGTTGTAGAGGATCGCGCTGACCGCGTGCAGCCCTCGCCCGCGGTAGACGCCGACCAGCTGGTGCGCGAAGGCCTTCGACGCGCCGTAGGGCGAGTTCGGGCAGAGCGGCGTCGACTCGTCCTGCGGGGCGACGAGCGCGTCACCGAAGATCTCGGCGCTCGAGGCCTGGACGAAGGCGACCCGCTTCCCGGTGCGTTCCTGCAGCTGCCACACCTGCTCGAGCAGCCGGGCCGCGCCAAGGGCCGTGACGTCGGCCGTCAGGACCGGCCGCTCCCAGGAGAACGCCACAGAGCTGATGCCGGCCAGGTTGTAGACCTCGTCCGGCGCGGCTGAGCGCACCACCGCGCCGAGCGACGCGTCATCGGTCAGGTCCCCCGCGTGCAGCGTCACCGAGGGACAGCGCCCGAGGAGGTCAGCGACCAAGGGGTCGCCGTCGTGCACGAGCCCGTGCACCTCACACCCGTCAGCCACCAGCCGTTCGGCGAGGTAGCCGCCGTCCTGCCCGGTGATCCCGGTGATGAGGGCTCTCACCTCAGAGGCCGGCGAGCTTCTTCTGCAGCTCCAGGTCGCTGTCGACCATCATGTTGACGAGCTCCGTGAAGCCGACCGTGGGCTTCCAGCCGAGCTTGTCGGCAGCCTTGGACGCGTCACCGATGAGCAGGTCGACCTC
>JAODNB010000390.1 GCA_025464795.1 Frankiales bacterium | reverse complement strand
ACGGTGCGGGCCCTGAAGATGCATGGCGGCGTCGCGGTCCAGGACCTCGGCGCCGAGGACCTCGCGGCTCTGGAGCGAGGGATGGCCAACCTCCACCGGCACATCAGCAACCTGCAGAAGTACGGCCTGCCGGTGATCGTGGCGGTCAACGCGTTCACGACCGACACGACAGCAGAGCTCGAGCTCGTGCAGCGGTTGTGCCAGGAGGCCGGCACCGAGGCGGTGCGCTGCACTCACTGGGCCGATGGCGGCAAGGGCGCCGTCGAGCTCGCGGAGAAGGTGATGGCGCTGTCGGGGGCGCAGTTCGCGCCGCTGTACCCCTTGGAGCTGAGCCTCACCGAGAAGATGCGGACGATCGCGCGCGAGATCTACGGCGCCGCAGGCGTGGACTTCTCCGCCAAGGCCGCCAAGGCCATCGCCGACTTCGAGGCCCTGGGACACGGCGGGCTTGCGGTGTGCGTCGCCAAGACGCAGTACTCCTTCTCCGCGGATCCCTCGCTGCGCGGTGCGCCCACCGGGCACGTGATCCCCGTGGTGGACGCTCGGCTGTCGGCGGGTGCCGGCTTCGTGGTCATGCTCTGCGGCGAGGTCATGACCCTGCCAGGCCTGCCGAAGGAACCGGCCGCCCACCGGATCGGCCTCGACGCCGCCGGTCAGGTCGTCGGGCTCTCCTGACGTGCGGGTCCTGACCGCACTGCTCCTCGGTCTCCTGGTCGCCGGCTGCACGACCGCGCACCCGCCGCTGCAGTCGACATCGACCCGGTCACCGTCCCCGGCAGCCAGCCCGCCGGCGAGCCCCAGCCCGACGCCGACGGCGAGCCCGGCACCCAAGACCTGTCGGGTCGGCGCACGCCTCGCCCCTGGTGCAGTGGTGTCCGTCATCGGTGACTCGTACACGACCGGCGGCGGCGTGAACAGCTGGCCGAAGCAGCTGGCGCGGCGCGCCCGGCTGACCGCGTTCCTCGATGCAGCCGACGGCTCTGGCTACATGATCGGCGGCTTCACCGGTCACGACTTCAGCGGTCCGCGCTTCCCGGACCAAGTGGCGAAGCTTCGTCCGCAGCGGCCGGACCTCGTGATCATCATGGGCAGCCGCAACGACATCACGCACACCGACCCCCCGTACCCGTCGGTCGTGCTCAAGACGCTGCAGGCGATCCGGGCTGCCGTCCCCACCGCTCCGCTGCTCGTGGTGGGCTCCTTCTGGCCCGACGCGCATGCCTCCGTGTCGATGCTCTACGTCCACCAGGTGCTGCGTGAGGCCACCGCGATGATCCCCTGCGCCTCGTTCCTCGACCCGGTGGAGGAGGGCTGGTTCGACCGGCCGGCCGGCTACTTCGGTTCCGATGGCGAGCACCCCAACGCTGCGGGGATCGACAGGGTCGCGGACCTCTACGTGCGGGACCTGCGGCGACTGGGCTACCTGTAGTCGTACGTTCTGCGGGTGATCCCCGAGCGCACGCGTCTGGTGCAGGCGCGCACAGGTGAGCAGGCCTGGAAGCACTGGGGTCCTTACGTCTCGCTGCGCCAGTGGGGCACCGTTCGCGAGGACTACAGCCCGGACGGTGACGCCTGGAACGCCTTCCCCTTCGACCAGGCGGTCTCGCGCGCCTACCGTTGGGGCGAGGACGGTATCGCCGCGATCTGCGACAGGTGGCAGCACCTGTGCTTCGGGCTGTCGCTGTGGAACGGCCGCGACCCGATCCTGAAGGAGCGGCTGTTCGGCCTCACGAACGGAGAGGGCAACCACGGCGAGGACGTGAAGGAGCACTGGTGGCCGCTTGAGTCCACGCCGACCCACAGCTACATGTCGTGGCTCTATCGCTATCCCCAGGCCGAGTACCCGTACGAGCAGCTCCGGGCCGAGTCGCGCCGCCGCACCCGCCAGGACGACGAGTACGAGCTCGTCGACACGGGAGTGCTGGCCGAGGACAGGTTCTTCGACGTCGAGACGGCCTACGCCAAGTCCGGGCCCGATGACCTCTGCATCCGCATCACCGTGACCAACCAGGGTCCTGAGCGAGCTGCGCTGCACCTGCTTCCGACGGTGTGGTTCCGCAACACCTGGGCGTGGGGTCGTGACGATCGGCATCCCGCGATGGAGGCCTATGACGACACCACCGTCGCGATGCACCACTCCACCCTCGGCGACATGTGGCTCTCGTGCGGCCAGCAGCCCACGTTGCTGTTCACCGAGAACGAGACAAACAGCCAGAAGCTCTTCGGCGCACCGAACCGGGCGCCCTTCGTCAAGGACGGCATCAACGACCACGTCCTGCACGGCTTGCCGACGGTCAACCCAGCCCGAACAGGGACGAAGGCAAGTGCCTGGTACACAAGGGATCTCGCGCCAGGTGAGGTCTGGACCGTGGAGCTCCGGCTGTCCGCCGACGAGCCGCTGTCGACGCCATTCGGCAAGAGCTTCGACAAGACCTTCCTGACGCGCAAGGCGGAGTGCGACGAGCTGTACGCCACCCTGCTGCCCGACTCGACGCCTGCTGCGCTCGTCGAGGTGCACCGCCGAGCGATGGCGGGTCTGCTGTGGACCAAGCAGTACTACGCCTACCAGGTGGACGTGTGGTTGGAGGGCGACCCGGCCTTCCCGCCGCCTGACCCGGGCCGCGGCGCGATCCGGAACGGGGACTGGAAGCACCTGGGGAACACCGACGTCATCTCGATGCCCGACGCATGGGAGTACCCCTGGTACGCGGCCTGGGACCTCGCGTTCCACATGATCCCGATGGCGCAGATCGACCCCGACTTCGCCAAGGAGCAGCTCATCCTGCTGTGCCGCGAGTGGTACATGCACCCCAACGGACAGCTACCGGCGTACGAGTGGGCGCTCGATGACACGAACCCGCCCGTCCACGCCTGGGCGGCGTACCGGGTCTTCAAGATCGACGCCAAGCTGACGGGGACGAAGGACTACGCGTTCCTCGAGCGCATCTTCCACAAGCTGCTGATGAACTTCACCTGGTGGGTGAACCGCAAGGACGCGCAAGGCCGCAACGTGTTCGCCGGCGGCTTCCTCGGCCTCGACAACATCGGGTTGTTCGACCGGTCGAAGCCGCTGCCTGGAGGCGCCCATCTCGACCAGGCCGACGGTACGAGCTGGATGGCGATGTATGCCCTCAACATGCTCGGGATCGCGCTGGAGCTCGCCGCCCACGACCAGACCTACGAGGACGTGGCGACGAAGTTCTTCGAGCACTTCGTCGGCATTGCCCACGCCCTGACGACCCTGGACCTGTGGGACGCGGAGGACGGGTTCTTCTACGACGTGCTGCGTGGCGCGGGAGAGGCGAAGCCGCTGAAGGTCCGGTCCGCCGTGGGGCTCATCCCGCTGTTCGCGATCGAGATCGCCGAGCCCGAGCTGTTCGAGATGCTCCCGGACTTCGCGCGGCGGGTGGGCTGGTTCCAGCGCCACCGGCCGGAGCTGTGCACCAACATCTTCATCGACGACCACGGTCGCCGGATGCTCTCGGTGCTGAGTCCGGAGCGGCTGCGCAGCGTGCTCGGCTACCTGCTCGACGAGGACGAGTTCCTCTCACCGCACGGCATCCGCTCCCTCTCTCGCTTCCACCGCGATCATCCCGTCACCCTCGAGCTCGGCGGCGAGCTGCACTCCGTCGACTACGAGCCGGCTGAGTCGCGCAGCGCGCTGTTCGGCGGCAACTCCAACTGGCGCGGCCCGCTGTGGTTCCCCATCAACTACCTCGTCGTGGAGTCGCTGCAGCGATTCCACCGCTACCTCGGGGACGACTGGACTGTCGCGTTCCCCACGGGCGCCGCAGTGCAGCTGCACCTGTGGGACGTGGCAGGAGAGCTGTCGCGCAGGCTCATCAGCTTGTTCGTGCCGGACGAGACCGGACACCGCGCCGTGAACTCCGGGTATCCCGAGCTGCACCGCGGTCCGCTGTGGGAGGGCCACGTGACGTTCCCGGAGTACCTGCACGGGGACACCGGCGCCGGGTTGGGTGCGAGCCACCAGACCGGCTGGACGGCGCTGGTCGCGAAGCTGATCAGCCAGTCCGGCGCGACGGACGGCGACTGAGGACCGTTAGGGCAGGATGGCAGCATGACGACCCCTGCTGCCGGCTGGTACGCCGACCCCACCGGCACCTTCGATCAGCGCTGGTGGAACGGCACAGCGTGGACGGACCAGGTCGTGCACGGCGGTCAGCAGACGGTCTCGCCGCTGCCGACCGGTGCCGCGCCCGTGCAGACGTCGCGGCCGGAGCAGGTGCAGCGGCAGGTGGGCAAGCAGGCCGGCATCCCTGCGGGCTCAGCAGGTGGCGGCACGGTGTTCACCGAGCGGGTGCTGGTGGTGAACCAGAAGGTGAAGCTCATCGAGATCACCGATCAGTACGCCGTCTACGACCAGAACGGCACGCAGATCGCTTCGGTGACGGAGGTCGGTCAGTCGGTGCTGAAGAAGGCCGTCCGCCTGCTCGGCGAGTACGACCAGTACTTCACGCACCGGTTGGAGGTGCGGGACCTCGCGGGCACACCGCAGCTGCTCGTGACACGACCGGCCAAGCTGCTGAAGAGCAAGGTGATCGTCGAGAAGCCGGGTGTTGGTGAGGTCGGTCGGCTCGTCCAGCAGAACGCCATCGGCAAGATCCGCTTCGGGCTGATGGTGGGGGACCAGCAGATCGGTGAGCTCCGGGCCGAGAACTGGCGGGCCTGGGACTTCGCCCTCGTCGACGCCTCGGGGAC
>JAODNB010000351.1 GCA_025464795.1 Frankiales bacterium | reverse complement strand
CCATCGTGCCTGCTGTCGAGCCCGTTGGTGCCTCCGAACCGTCGCCCTTCCCCGGGGAGCAGGTGTACGACGGCGTGCCGAACCTCTGCCTCACACCCGACGCGGCGGACAGCGACGGGCGGATCACGGAGAGGGTCACGTTCGAGTCGGAGCTGCTGGAGCCGGCGCCGGGCGTCACCTCCCGGTTCACCGCGGCGGAGATCCTGCAGCGGTTCCACACGGACGAGCAGACGCGCGGCTACGGGGGTGATGCGAAGGCCTACTTCGGGCGGCTGACGGATGACTACGGCAACCCGTTCCCCAAGGCGAGGCCGCTGTGGGTCGTCGTGGTCTGCGGTAGCCCGGAGATACCGAGCGCCGGGGGCGGCTTGCAGGTCCCGCCCACACCTGCCCCGGGGACCTCGCCTTCACCTGGGGGGCGCTACCTAGGGATCATCTCAGTGCCCTACGACGAGAACGGCCACGTGCTGGGTGGCGAGACCATCTCTAACTACCCCGACGCTGTGCTGCGGGCTGAGCAGCTCTTCGAGGTGCCGTTCGAGCGCAACCAGCAGGACGCCATGGCGGGCCGCCAGGTGGGTCTGACCTACAAGAGCGACGACTCCTGCGCGACCTTCGACCACCTCGAGGTGCAGGAGCCCCAGGACGGATCGGTGTACGTGCAGGTGTGGCTGCGGCTGCTCCCCGGTCATGACAGCTGCACGGCGCTGAAGGACCCCCACGACGTGACCATCGGGCTCCGGACGGCACTGGGGGAGAGGGCCCTCCTCCGAGGCGTCGCGCCACGCTGACCTCGTAGGGTCGGCGACGTGTCTGACGCCGACGATGTGCGCGAGATCGCTCTTTCGCTCGAGGGCGTCGTCGAGATCGACAGTGTCGGCTTCGACTTCCGCGTCGGCGGACGGGGCTTCGTCTGGTCCTACCCCGAGCGGGTCCCCGGGCAGCCGCGCGTCATCCGGACGGACGTCGCGGTGCTCTACGTCGGGGACGAGGCCGAGAAGCAGGCACTGCTGAAGGGCGAGCCCGACCTGTTCTTCACGACGAGCGGGTACGACGGCTGGCCGCTGGTCATGCTCCGTCTTGCCGCGGTTGAGAGGGATCGGCTCGAAGAGCTGGTGACGGATGCCTGGCGCATGCGGTAGCGGCCGTTCCGCTCGAGAGGAACCGCGAGGCACCCCGCCACGTCCTAGTCACGTGACGTCACGCCCGATCGTGCTGGTGGTCCTGCCGCTGCTGTTGGCAGGCGCTGCGTGCGGTAGCTCGCCGCCATCGCCGTCTTCCTTGCACGCCAGCGCTGCACCCAGCGTCACCCCCGCAGAGGCTCCGGGACGCTCGGTGACGTCCACGCCGACGAGCCCCTCAGCGACCGAGACGTGGCCGACGGCGGTGGCAACGACCGGCATCGCCAGCGCGACGCCCCCATCGACCGGGCACGTCTCGCCGCGTCGCAGCCCGTCGTCGACGACTGCGCAGACGCCTTCGTCGGCACCGATCCTTCTGACCCAGTCCTCGTCCGGGAGGACCGTGCGGATGAGGGTGGGCCAGAAACTCGAGGTGACGCTTCCAGGTGGCGCGAACGGCGGATACGACCAGCCAGCGAGCAGCAGCAGCGATGTCGTCCGCAGGACCTCCGCCAGTGGCGGTTATCCCAGTGACCACCCGGCGCAGGCGTCCTTCCTCGGCGTGAAGCCGGGAACTGCCGACCTGACCTCGGAGACCGACTACACCTGCCTGCACAGCAACCCACCCTGCCTCCCGCCGCAGCGGCAGTGGCTCGTGCACGTGGTCGTGAGCTCCTGAGCGCCAGGCCTCACGTAGCCTTGCAGTTGCTGAACTGGAAGAACCAGGTGCTCGTCGTGTTGCGCTAGCAAGTTCTAGCGACGGCGCAGTCTTGCGCTGGGGGTCCTGCGCCACGAAGGTACGCAAACCGGTGAGATCCGGACTCCTCGTGATTGGACTCTCGTTGACACGACCCGTTAGGACATCATCTCGGCTGCTCACGGCGGCTGGGTTGCTTGCCGCCGCCGCGCTGCTCCCGCTCAGCGTCGCCGCACCTGCTTCCGCGGACCCGAAGGCCGGGAAGGGTGACAGCGGTCCGGCTGTCGCCCATGACACGTCCGCTCCCTTGTCGTCGTACAAGGGAGCAGCAGAGCCTTCCGCCGGAACGGGGTCGCAGAAGAAGGAGCACTTCGACAAGCGCGACGCAGGGCTGCCGCAGAAGGCCAGCGACTCCCGATCCGACTCGGCGCTCCAGACCAGTGCTGCCTCGACGGCAGCGCCGACCAGCACGAGCTTCGAAGGGGTCGGGGCGGGCCTGTCGGGCTTCACCGTCAACTCCGCACCGCCGGACACTGACGCGGCAGTGAGCCCGACCCAGATCGTCGAGACGGTCAACAGCGGCTTCGCGGTGTTCAACAAGAGCGGGGGCGTCGTCTACGGACCGGTGCTCACCAACACGCTGTTCAGCGGCTTCGGCGGCTCCTGCCAGACGACGAACGACGGCGATGCCGTGGTCCGCTGGGATCGCGCCGCCGGCCGGTGGATCATCGCTCAGTTCGCGAACGCCGGTTCGACGAGCGGGCCCTACTACGAGTGCCTCGCGATCTCCACGACCTCGGACGCCACGGGCAGCTACTACCGCTACTCCTTCCAGTACGCGAACTTCCCGGACTACCCCAAGCTCGGCGTGTGGCCGGACGCTTACTACGTCACGTACAACACCTTCAGCGGCAACACGTTCAAGGGCGCCCAGTCCTGCGCGATGGACCGAGCCAAGATGCTGACGGGTGCCGCCGCGACGCAGCAGTGCTTCAACACCGGGACCTCCTACGGCGGGCTGCTCCCGTCGGACGACGCGGGCGGCACCGGCCCGCCCGCCGGCGAGCCGAACCTGCACGTCGCGATCGGCGCGACCGCCTCCACGCTCGCCTACTGGAAGTTCCACGTCGACTTCACCACCCCGGCCAACTCCACCTTCACCGGACCGTCAACACTTGCCACGGCAGCGTTCAGCCAGGCCTGCGCCGGCGGCACCTGCATCCCGCAGTCCGGCACCACGAACAAGCTCGACTCGCTCGCGGATCGGCTGATGTACCACTTGTCCTACCGCAACAACGGTGGCCTCGAGTCGCTGGTCCTGAACCAGTCGGTCGTAGCCGGCTCCTCGACGGGCATCCGCTGGTACGAGCTGCGCGGACCCAACGCGACGCCGAGCATCTTCCAGCAGGGCACCTACGCCCCAGACACGGCGTACCGGTGGATGGGCAGCGCCGCGATGGACAAGAGCGGCGGCATCGCCATCGGCTACTCGACGTCGAGCAGCACGACGTTCCCGAGCATCCGGTACGCCGGGCGGGCGGCGACAGACCCGGCAGGGACGCTGACAACCGGGGAGGGGACTCTCTTCGCCGGCAGCGGCTCGCAGACGGGAACGCTGCACCGCTGGGGTGACTACGCGAGCATGTCGATCGACCCGGCCGACGACTGCACCTTCTGGTTCGCCAGTGAGTACCTCGCCGCCAGCGGAACCTTCAACTGGCACACCCGCATCGGGCACTTCACCCTGCCGGGCTGCGGCACCGTGGCGGCGAACGACTTCACGATCGCCTCCAACCCGACCTCGGGCACCGTTGTCCAGGGTGCCTCGACGACGACCACGGTCTCGACCGCGGTCGCTTCAGGCAGTGCCGAGACCGTGTCGTTCACCGCAAGCGGGCTCCCGACCGGAGCGACGGCGACGTTCGCGCCGACCTCGGTCACAGCAGGAGGCAGCTCCACGCTGACCCTCGCCACGTCGACCAGCACCCCAACCGGCACCTACCCCGTCACCATCACCGGGACGGCACCTTCAGCCGCGCACAGCACGTCGTACTCGTTGACCGTCACCGCCACCGGCGGGACGCCGGCGATCACGAACGGCGGGTTCGAGACCGGGTCGCTGTCTGGATGGACCAGCAGCGGAGCCGCCTCGAGTATGAGCACGGTCGCCCACGCGGGAAGCTACGCCGCTGTGACCGGCTCCTCGTCACCGACGAACGGGCTCTCCTCGATCGCCCAGACGTTCACCGCACCCTCGGGCAGCAGCTCCCTGTCGTTCTGGTG
>JAODNB010000346.1 GCA_025464795.1 Frankiales bacterium | reverse complement strand
AGGGCGAGCCGTAGCAGGCCATCTCCCAGTCGACGACGGCCAGTCGCTCGCCGGAAGGGTCGTACATCACGTTGCCGACACGGGAGTCGCCCCAGATGAAGACGCGGCCGTCGTCCTGCGGCTTGTTGGCCTTCAACCACGCGAACGCACGCCGCGCGACGACGAGCTCCTCCGTCTGCTCGACGCTCGCCATGAACGCCTCGTAGTAGTCGAGCTGCGCGTCCAAGCCGTCGAGCAGAGGGGGCAGGTCCAGGCTGTCAGGGTCAAGAGCGGCGATCTCCGCGATGCTGTCGATGGCACCCCAGAACACCTTCTCCTGCACGTCCGGGGAGGCGTCCTTGAGCCAGCCCTCCAAGGTGTACGGAGGGTTGTCCGACGGGATCAGGCCGTCGACGAACTCCATGACGAAGAAGGGCGCTCCGAGCACCGAGGTGTCCGTCTCGTACCAGCGGACCGCAGGGACGGGGATGGACGTCTTGGCAGCCAGCGTGACGAGGATCTTGTACTGCTCCTCGAACGCGGCGTCCGGGAACAGCGTGTAGCCGGTGGGCGCGACCCGGACCACGAGCCTGTCCGTGCTGCCGTTGTAGTGGGCGTCGACGATGATCGTCTCGTTGGAGAAGCCCGTAGCGCCCGGTCCTCCGAAGTCGCCGAGCACGACCTCGGCGCCGACCTTCCCGCCGAGCCACGTGGCCAGGGCCTTCTTGGACAGCTCGACGTCGCGCTGGGAGTTTGCAGGCATGTGTCGGAACCTAGAACCTGTTCCAGTCAGCGGGCAAGGGTCGCCAGCTCGGCAAGCGCCTCGACCGAGATCGCATAGGGCACAGACAGGGCCACTCTGGTGCACCGCGCGAAGCGCCGACGCAGGCCCGCTGCGACCTCAGCCGGCGTGCCGATGATCGCGATGGTCTCGAGCACCTCGTCCGGGACAGCGGCGGGGAGCTCGTCCCAACGGCCCTCGCGGGTGAGGTCCCGCAGCACCTGCTGCAGGTGGCCCCACCCGTGCGCGTCGAGCACCGGCTTGTACGCCGGGGTCGAGCCGTAGAACGCGAGAAGCATCCGGATCCCGTCCCGAGCCGTCGCCAGCTCCTGCTCGTCGCGAGCGACGCCGACGATCGACTGGCCGATCACGGGGAAGTCGGCAGGGATCAGCGGCCAGGTGCCCTGCAGCAGCGACTGCTCCGAGCAGAACGGGTGGAGCAGGATGCCGTCGGCCACCTCGACGGCCATCGCGGTCATCCGCGGTCCCAGCGCTCCCAGCAGGATCGGCGCCGGCGGGCCGGGTGGGGGGACGAACAGCGGCGGGCAGTAGGTGTGCTGCGTCCACCGCCCCTCGAAGTCCAGCTTCTCCCCTGTGACCCAGGAGGCCTGGATCGCGCGGACGGCGAGCACCCACTCGCGCATCTGCGCCACCGGGGACTCCCAGGTGGCGCCGAACCGCTGGACGACGTGCTTGCGGATCTGGCTGCCGAGACCCAACGAGAAACGCCCCCCGGAAGCGCGCTGCAGGTCCTGCGCGAGGTAGGCCAGGTGCATCGGGGAGCGGGGCAGCGCGATGGCGAGGTTCGTGTAGAGCGCCAACGACGTCGAGGCCAGAGCTGCAGCGCCCAGCGGCAGGAAGGGGTCCGACGGGCCCTCGTACGTGAAGACCCCACTGAGACCGGCGTCCTCGAGCTCCCTCACGACCGAGGGGACAGCCGTCAGGTCGGCATCGAGCCGGACGTCGAGCAGCACGCTGGCCTCCTCGTAAAACAGGAACAGGTTCTAGCACGAAGCCAGAGGGTGCGTTACGTTCCCACCATGTCGAGACAGCTAGAGGTCGAGGTCGGCCCGACGTGCATCAGCAGTGGCTACTGCCGCAACTTCGCGCCCGAGGTGTTCGGCAACGGACCCGAGCGCAAGTCGTTCGTGAAGAGCAACCCGGTGACCGAGACGCCCGCGCTCATCGAGGCCTTCGAGAGCTGCCCCGTCGAGGCCATCAGCGCTGTCGACGCCGAGACGAAGGAAGAGGTGTTCCCGTGACCGAGACGCAGCACCTGATCACCGAGAAGGTGGGGCACACCCTGGTCTGCACCTTCAACCGGCCGGAGGCGAAGAACGCCTTCACCCCGAACATGCTGAGCCGCATGCTCGAGGCCTGGGAGACGGCGGACGCCGACGACGACATCCGCGTGGTGATCCTCACCGGCGGGACGGAGGTCTTCTGCGCAGGTGCAGACCTGAAGGCCATGATGAGCCAGCCCGACCCGGGCGACGAGTACGCGAAGCGCTACTCCGAGGACGCCGACCTGGCCTGGAAGGCGCTGCTGCGCCACTACCGACTGACCAAGCCGCTCATCGCTGCCGTCGAGGGGCCGGCCATTGCCGGCGGGACCGAGATCCTGCAGGCGACGGACATCCGCGTGGCGGGCGACACGGCCACGTTCGGCGTCGCCGAGGTCCGCCGCGGCCTGTTCCCGCTCGGCGGCTCGACGGTCCGCCTGCGCCGCCAGATCCCGTACACGATCGCGGCGGAGATGCTGCTCACCGGGAAGACCATCACGGCCCAGGAGGCCCTCGACTACGGCCTCATCGGTCACGTCGTCCCCGCGGGTGAGGCGCTGAAGAAGGCGCACGAGATCGCCGACGCCATCGCCGAGAACGGCCCGCTCGCCGTGAAGGCGGTGCTGCGCTCCCTGAAGGAGACCGAGGGCCTGCCGGAGGAGGAGGCGCTGAAGATCGAGCTTCAGATCGGCATGCACGTCTTCGCCACGAACGACGCGAAGGAGGGGCCGCGCGCCTTCGCCGAGAAGCGCAAGCCCAGCTTCACCGGCACCTGAGTGTGAGCCGCTGGGGGCCGTACGGCACGCGGCCCCTGATCGTGCTGTGCCTGGTCGGCCTCGTCGACGCGTTCGACCGCGGCGTCGTGCCGGCGGTCATCGAGGCGATCCAGCGCGACCTCGGCTTCAGCGACTTCGAGGGCGGCCTGCTCAACACCGCACTGATCGTCGCGGCGCTGGTCCTCGCCGTTCCTGGCGGCCTGATCGCCGACCGCACCGATCGCCGTTACCTGATGGGCGGGGTGCTGCTCGTCTGGTCCCTGGCCACCGGCCTGGCAGGTGCCGCCCAGAGCTTCTGGCAGCTGTTCGCCGTGCGAGCCGCTCTCGGAGCCGGGGACGCGATCAACGACCCGGCTGCCCAGTCGCTGGTCGCCGACTACTACCCGGTTGAGGTCCGCGGTCGCGCCTACGGCTGGCAGCGCGTGGTACCCACCGTCGGCATCGGCGTCGGGACCGCCCTGGGGGGCGGCATCTACGCCCTCGCCGGCTGGCGGGTGGCCGTCATCTCGATCGGTGTCCCTGGGATCCTCGTGGCCTTGCTCGTGCGCAGGCTGCCCCTGCCCACGCGCGGCCAGTCGGACGGTGCCGCGGACGCCGTACGGCTCGGTACGTGGTCCAGCGTCAAGGCCACGCTCAGCGTCCCGTCCCTGCGCATCCTGCTTCTTGCCACCGCGTTCCTGAACGGCATCCTCACCGCACTCGGGTTCTGGGGGATCGCCTACCACGTCAGGGCTTCCGGGCTTTCCGAGGAGTCCGCGCCCGCGTTGGCCGGCGGTGTGATCCTGCTCGGAGCCGTCGCCGGCGGGATCGTGGGCGGTCTCGCCACCGATCGGATCCGCGGCACGGTCAAGGGCGCGCCCATGCTGCTCGCGGGGGTGGTCACCGGCCTCGGAGCGATCGTGCTGTTCGTGAGCTTCCTCGACGGGATCCCGGTCTACGCCGTCCGGCTCCCGCTGCAGATGCTCGGCGTGGCGCTCATCGTCGCCTGCCTGCCTCCGATCACCGTCATCACCGCCGAGGTGGTGCCACCCGCGCTCCGCGGCACCAGCTTCGGTCTCGTGAAGCTGTTCGCGAACGTGCTCGCGGCCGTCGCGCCGCCTCTCATCGGGGCCATCGCCGACACGCACCGGGTTCGGATCCACACCGGCGCGGTCAAGGGAGACCTCGGCCTGGCCTTCCGGATCGTGACGCCCACGATCCTCATCGGCTCGCTGTTCCTGCTGTACGGGCGACGCCATCTCGACGCCGACATCGCCAAGGCGCTCGCCGCTTCCGATTGACGACAGGCGCAGCGCGCTGGTCTACTGCTTGCCTAGAACACGTTCTACCTGATGGAGCCTCGCGTGCACCTCGACTACACCCCGTCCCAGCACGAGCTGCGCGATCAGCTGCGCGCCTACTTCGCCGAGCTGCTCACCCCAGCCGTGAAGGACGCGATGCTCGCGGAGGGGCACAACGGCCCGACGTCGCTCACCATGCGAAAGCAGATGGGTGCGGACGGCTGGCTCGGCGTCGGCTGGCCGAAGGAGTACGGCGGGCAGGGCCGGTCGGTCCTCGAGCAGTTCGTGTTCTTCGACGAGGCGACCCGTGCGAACGCACCCGTACCCATGATCGCTCTCAACACGGTCGGCCCCACCCTCATGCGGCACGGCTCCCAGGAGCAGAAGGACTTCTTCCTCCCGCGCATCCTCGCCGGCACCCTGGACGTCGCGATCGGCTACACCGAACCGGGCTCGGGGACCGACCTGGCCTCCTTGCGGTGCAAGGCCGAGCGGGTCGGTGACGAGTTCGTCGTCAACGGCAACAAGGTCTACACGACGGGTGGGTTGACGGCCGACTACGTCTGGCTGGCCTGCCGCACCAACCCCGACGTCGCCAAGCACAAGGGCATCACGATCCTGCTCGTGGACACCAAGGCCCCCGGCTACACGGCCACCCCGATCACCACGGTCGGCGGCGAGGTCACCAGCGCGACCTACTACGAGGACCTGCACGTCCCGGTCTCCATGGTCGTCGGCGAGATCGACGCGGGCTGGCAGCTGATCACCTCGCAGCTGAACCACGAGCGCGTCGCCCTGGCTGCCATGGGTGGTCGCACTCTCGAGATCTTCGAGCGGGTGCGCACCTGGGCAGCAGACGAGAAGGCACCGGACGGCACCCGCCTCATCGACGTCCCCTGGGTCCGCCAGGCCCTCGCCCGCGTCTACGCGAAGCTCGAGGCCGGGAAGCTCCTGAACTGGCGGATGGCGTGGAAGACCGAGCAGGGCGCCCTGACCCCCGCCGACGCGAGTGCCGGCAAGGTGTTCGGGTCCGAGGCGGACATCGAGTGCTACCGGCTGCTGCTCGAGGTCGTCGGTCGCGCCGGCATGGTCAAGAAGGGATCCGCGGGTTCAGAGCTCGCCGGTGTCCTCTAGCACGCCTACCGCAGCGCCCCTGTCCGCACGTTCGGAGGCGGCTCCAACGAGGTGCAG
>JAODNB010000331.1 GCA_025464795.1 Frankiales bacterium | reverse complement strand
CACCCCCGTGGGAGCCTCTCGTGCTGAGTATGTCCCGGTGACTGGGACCGAACGGGATGCCGAGCGAGCCGGCGTTCCGTACCGTTCCGGGGAACCTGCCAGAGGAGTGAGCCATGTCGACGGTGCTTGAGCGGATCGAGCAGCACGCGGAGGACATCGCCGGCTACGGCCTGGCCAACGAGGCCGAGGGCCAGCTGTCGGACGGCGCCGTGAAGGTCCTGCGCGACGTCGGCATCATGCGGATGCTCGCGCCCAAGACCCACGGCGGCTACGAGTCGCACCCCGTCGAGTGGGCCGAGGCCGTGATGAGGCTCGGCAGCCTCGACGGCGCCACCGGCTGGCTCGGTGGCATCGTCGGCGTGCACCCGTGGGAGGTCGCGATGAGCGATCCCAAGGTGCAGGAGGAGATCTGGGGGGAGGACCAGGAGGTCTGGATCGGCTCCCCGTACGCACCCATGGGCGTGCTCAAGCCGTCCGACGACGGCTTCGAGTTCTCGGGGCACTGGCAGTTCTCGTCCGGGACGGACCACTGCCAGTGGCTGTTCCTCGGCGCGATGCTCGGGGACGAGAACGGTGCCCCGATCATGCCGCCGAAGATGAAGCACGTCCTCATCCCGCGCAGCGACTACACGATCCTGCAGGACTCGTGGGACGTCGTCGGGCTCAAGGGAACGGGCTCGAAGGACGTGGTCGTGAAGAAGGCCTACGTCCCCGCCTACCGCGTCCTCGACTTCGACCACCTGGCCAGCGGGCGGGCTCCCAAGGAGGCGGGGCTGACCAACCCGCTGTACCACGTCCCCTTCTCAGGGATCTTCCCGCTCGGGATCACCTCCGCTGTCATCGGCATCGCTGAGGGCGCCCTCGCGCACCACCTCGCCTACCAGCGCACGCGCGTCCAGGTGACGGGTACGAAGATCAAGGACGACCCCTACGTGCTCAACGCCATCGGCGAGGCGTCCGCGGAGATCCATGCCGCCCGCGTGGTGCTCCTCGACAACGTCAACCGCTTGTACGACGGGGTCGCCGCCGGGAAGGAGTTCTCCTTCGCGGAGCGCGCAGACAGCCGCCGCAACCAGGTCACCTCGGCCTGGCGTGCCGTCGGCGCCGTCGACGAGATCGTCGCCCGGTCCGGCGGCAACGGCCTGAGGATGGACAACCCGCTCCAACGCTTCTGGCGCGACGCGCACATGGGCCTTGCCCACGCCATCCACGTGCCGGGGTCTATCAACCACGTGTCGGCTCTCGGTCAGATCGGCCACGAGCCGCCGCCCGGCCCGATGCGCGCGATGATCTGAGGGCTGCTCATGGCTGGTTGGAGCGAGACCGACCTCATGATCCGGGACGCCGTCCGGCAGTTCGTGGACAAGGAGGTGCGGCCGCACGTCGCCGCCCTCGAGGACGGCTCGATGGAGCCGTACCCCATCATCCGCAAGCTGCTCAGCTCGTTCGGCATGGATGTGATGGCCAAGGAGAACCTCGAGAAGGCGTTCGCCCGAGAGGAGGCGGGGGAGACGGTCGAGCGCGGACCGCAGAGCATGAGCTCGGTGCTGCTGTCCGCCGAGCTCGCCGGGGTCTGCATGGGCCTCATCACCATCATCGGTGTGAGCAGCGGTCTCACCGTCTCGACGATCCAGTCCCGCGGCACGCTCGCGCAGAAGCGCCGTTGGCTCCCCGACCTCGTGACCTTCGACAAGGTCGGCGCCTGGGCGATCACCGAGCCCGACTCCGGCTCCGACGCGTTCGGCGGGATGCGCAGCTACGTCACCCGCGACGGCGACGGCGGCTACCTGCTCAACGGTCAGAAGACCTTCATCACGAACGGCCCTGACGCCGACACGATCGTGGTCTTCGCGAAGCTCGACGAGGGCAACGCCGCGGTGGGCCCACGCGACCGCAAGGTGCTCACCTTCCTGCTCGACAGGGGGATGCCGGGCTTCACCCAGGGCAAGCCCTTTCAGAAGATGGGCATCCACACGTCCCGTACCGGGGAGCTGTTCTTCGACAACGTGCACCTGACGGCCGACCGGCTGCTGGGGGAGACCGAGGACTACGAGGGCCGGGACTCTGCGCGCACCGGCTTCATCGCCGAGCGGGTCGGCATCGCCGCGATGGCCTTCGGGGTCATCCAGGAGTGCCTGCGGCTGTCCCTGGACTATGCGAAGAGCCGAGTGCTGTGGGGTCAGGAGATCGCACGGTTCCAGCTGATCCAGCTCAAGCTGGCGAAGATGGAGATCGCGCGGATGAACGTCGAGAACATGCTGCTGCAGACCCTGGACGCCATGCGGGACGACAACCCGCCGACGCTCGCGCAGGCCTCCGCGATGAAGCTCTACGCGTCCGAGGCCGCGACCGAGGTGGCCATGGAGGCGGTGCAGCTGTTCGGTGGGAACGGGTACATGACGGAGTACCGCGTCGAGCAGCTGGCGCGCGACGCCAAGTCGCTGATGATCTACGCCGGCAGCAACGAGATCCAGGTGACGCACATCGCGAAGGGCCTGCTCAGCTGATCCGACTTGCACATGGAAACCTTTTTCAGTAAGAAGGAGACCATGCGACGACGGAAGTGGGCGGTGACCCTCGCCGTCGCCCTCATCACGACAGCGTGCGGGGGCTCCGCCGTGTCCCGCACCACCGCGAGCGGAGCGCTCAAGGTCGTCGCGGTGGAGAACGTCTGGGGCGACGTTCTCCGGCAGATCGGCGGCAGCCACGTCGCGGTGACCTCGATCCTCAAGGACCCGTCGGTCGACCCGCACACCTACGAGACCGATCCGCGTGCGGCCGCCGCGGTCAGCAGTGCGGCCTTCGTGGTGCTGAACGGCCTGCGGTACGACGAGTTCGCGTCGAAGCTGCTCCGAGCCGGTTCGAGCCAGGGCCGCACGGTGCTCACGGTGTCCACTGCGCTCGGGCTGTCGGGCGACCAGGTGAACCCGCACCTGTGGTACAGCCCGACGTACGTCCGCAAGGCTGTGTCGGTCTTCCAGCTGGCTCTGGCCAAGGCTGACCCTGCGCACGCCACGGACTACGCCAACGGCGCGAAGGCCTTCCTGGCCGCGTACCAGCCGTACGTCGAGACGCTCGCGGCGATCAGGCGGGCCCACGGCGGGGAGAAGGTCGCGTACACCGAGCGCGTGCCCGGCTACCTGCTCCAGGAGGCGGGGCTGTCCCTCGGGATCCCGGCCTCCTTCCCCCAGGCCATCGAGGACGGGACGGACCCTTCGGCGGCTGACGTCGATGCGGTCAGCACCGCCATGAGGTCCAAGGCCGTGAAGGTGCTGCTGTACAACGGACAGGTCACCAGCCCGGCCACGGACCGGGTGAAGAAGCTCGCCGCGGACAGCGGTGTCGCCGTCGTCGCCGTCACCGAGACCCTGCCGGCGGACCAGCCCGACTTCCAGACCTGGCAGCTGGCGCAGGCACGGGCTGTCCAGACGGCGCTCGCCGCGTGACCAACACCGTCGAGCTGCGTGGCGCCGCGCTCCGCTTCGGATCGCGCGAGCTGTGGTCGGGTCTCGACCTCGACCTCGCCCCGGGTGAGTTCCTCACCGTCCTCGGACCGAACGGCTCCGGGAAGACCAGCCTGCTGAAAGTCCTGCTCGGCTTGCAGCCGCTCGCGGCCGGCACCGTCAAGGTGTGCGGGCAGACGCCTCGCCGGGGCAGCGACCTCGTCGGCTACGTCCCGCAGCAGAAGTCCTTCGACGCCTCATTGCCCTTGCGGGGCAGGGATCTCGTCGGCCTCGGCCTCGACGGGCACCGTTGGGGACTGCCCCGGGCGAACCGCGCTGACAGGGAGAAGATCGACCAGGTCATCTCCGACGTCGGCGCGATGGCGTACGCCGCTTCTCCGATCGGGATGCTGTCGGGTGGGGAGCAGCAGCGGCTGCGGATCGCTCAGGCCCTGCTCGGCGACCCTCAGGTATTGCTGTGCGACGAGCCCCTGCTGTCGCTGGACCTGAAGCACCAGGCCGAGGTCAGCGGACTCATCGATGCACGACGCCGCAGTCGCGGCACCTCGGTCGTGTTCGTGACGCACGAGGTCAACCCCGTGCTGCCGATCACCGACCGGGTGCTCTACCTCGTCGGCGGCAGGTGGGCCATCGGCACCCCTGACGAGGTCATGACGACCGAGCGGCTGTCCGAGCTGTATGAGGCCGACATCGACGTGCTGCGCGTCCGCGGCCGGGTCATCGTCGTCGGGTCGCCCGACAGCGCACACTCGGAGCCCGGGGGCTCCCACCACCACCACATCGAGAACGATGATCATGGGCACGGTCACTGATGGGGATCGGCTACTACCTCTCGCAGTCCTTCGTCCAGCACGCACTCATCGCCGGGACCCTCGTCGCGATCATCAGCGGCCTGATCGGCCCGTTCGTCATCACGCGCAACATGGCCTTCGCGGTTCACGGCACCGCGGAGCTGTCCTTCACCGGCGCGGCCGCAGGCCTGCTCGCCGCAGACGACCCGCTGCTGGGGGCGCTCCTAGGCAGTCTCGTGGTGGCCTCGGCCTTCGCCCTCCTCGGGGTGAAGGAGAAGGAGCGGGACGCAGCGATCGGCGTCGTGCTCGCGTTCGGGCTTGGCGCCGGGGTCTTCCTGCTCAGCCAGTACAAGGGCTTCGCCTCTGCGGCCACCAGCATCCTGTTCGGCCAGATCTTCGGCATCGACGACCGGC
>JAODNB010000309.1 GCA_025464795.1 Frankiales bacterium | reverse complement strand
TGGAGCAGGTGCTCATCGACGTGTGCGCGGACCTGGGGCTGCCGACGACCAGGGTGGAGGGTCGTTCGGGCGTGTGGACCGCGGACGGCAGGCGCAAGGTCGCCGCGATCGGGATCCGGGTCGCTCGCGGGGTCACCATGCACGGGTTCGCCCTCAACTGCAACAACAGCCTGGCCGCCTACGACGCCATCGTCGCCTGCGGGATCACCGATGCGACGGTCACCACAATGAGCGCGGAGCTCGGCCGTGACGTGTCCGTCCCGGAGGTCCTCGTGCTGCTCGAGATGCACCTCCCCACGTTGACGGGATCGCCTGTCGTACAAGGGATCTGATGGTCTGTGACGAGTGCGGGTTCGACCCTGCGCTCTACACCGCTTCGGACCTCGAGGGCACCCTCACCATGGCGCCTCATGTGGCCCGGCAGGTCGTCGCCGGAGCTACCCCCGAGGTCGTCGAGCGCCTCGCACCTGTGCTCAGCCCCCTTGCCTCCCTGACGGAGGAGTCCGACGTGCACGAGGTCATGCACCGGCTCCACCAGGCGGGCCGGGTCCGCGCCTCCGCTGTGCCCACCCAGCGCGGCCGGGTCGAGCAGGTGAGCAGCAGTGCCGGTGGCGTGCCGAAGCTCCCGATCGACCACGCGGACCTCGACGCGCACGGGATCACCGTCGACGCGCAGGCCGACCGGCGCAACCACGGCAGGCCCTGGCAGGCGGTGTGCCTGTGGTCCGTCGACGCCATCGAGGGCCTCCAGGCTGAGGGCCACCCGATCGGGTTCGGCAGCGCGGGCGAGAACCTCACGGTCTCGGGCCTGGACTGGACCAGCGTGACACCCGGGGTCCGGCTGCAGGTCGGGTCCGCCCTGCTGCAGGTCACCTCCTACGCGATCCCGTGCTCCAAGAACGCCCGATGGTTCTCCGACGGGGGCTTCTGGCGGCTGTCGCACGAGCGCCGCCCTGGTCGCAGTCGGGTGTACGCGCTGGTCCTGTCGGCTGGCTCCGTCTCCCCCGGTGACGCCGTGGTGCTGGAGCCCTAAGCGGACTGGCGCATGACCTCGGCGAGCACCTCGAGGTGGTCGAGGTCCCGCACGTCCATCACCTGGAAGTAGACCCGCTCGGCCCCGAGCGCTCGGAACTGGCCGAGCTTGTCGACGGCCTCATCCACCGAGCCTGCCAGGCCGTCCCTCCGAAGACCTGCGGAGTCACGGCCGATGGCGGCCGCTCGGCGCTCGACCTCGTCCGTCGAACGCCCGACGCACACGACCTGCGCCGCCGAGAGCACGACGGTGCGGCCGGTCTCCTTGCACGCCTCCCGGACGCGCTCGAAGGCCGCGGCGGTGTCGTCCAGACCGTGGAACGGGACGTTGTACTCGCTGGCGTAGGTCGCGGCGATCCGGGGCGTCCGCTTCGCGCCGAAGCCGCCGACCAGGACAGGGACCGGCTGCTGCACCGGCTTCGGAAGAGCCGGGCTGTCGGTGAGCTGGTAGTGCGTGCCGTCGAAGGAGTAGGGCCCCTCCGAGGCCCACAGCCCCGTGATGATCTGAAGCTGCTCCTCGAAGCGCTCGAACCGCTCTGCCAGCGAGGGGAACGGGATGCCGTAGGCGGTGTGCTCCTGGTCGTACCAGCCCGTGCCGAGCCCGAGCTCGACGCGACCGCCCGACATCTGGTCGACCTGGGCCACGCTGATGGCAAGGACCCCGGGGAGCCGGAACGTGCCGGCGGTGACCAAGGTGCCCAGACGGATCCGCGACGTCTCACGGGCGAGGCCGGCCAGGGTGATCCAGGCGTCAGTCGGTCCTGGTAGGCCGTCGCCGCCCATCGTCAGGTAGTGGTCGGACCGGAAGAACGCATCGAACCCGAGCGCCTCCGACGCCTGCGCGACGGCCAGCAGCTCGTCGTAGGTCGCGCCCTGCTGGGGCTCGGTGAAGATCCGGACGTCCATGGGTCAGCTCCGGTCGAGGGTGATGAGCACGGCCTGCTTGGCGGTCGCAGCATTGCCGAACAGCAGGACGAGCTCGGCGTACGCAGGTTGCAGTAGGGAGGTCAGCACGTCCGGCTGGTCCCAGGCAGAGTCAGGGTAGATCTCCGCCTGCCGGAGCGCCTTGTGGGTGAAGCGCGGCACGAGCTCGTCCCAGACGGGAAGAGCCCGGACGACGCCGACGACCTCACCGGGCGCGACGTAGCGGATCGGCTCGTACGAGGTCGGGTCGCCCAGTGCCGTGCCGCCGAGGACCGCGTTGAACAGCGGCGCTGATCCGCCCCACGCGGAGCCGTTGAGCAGGAACTGGATGCCGTGCCAGGCGACCCCCAGGTCGACCGGTTCCCCGTCGGCGAACCAGGAGGCCGCGACGTCGGGGTCGCGCTCGAGGGCGTCGACGTCGGAGACGGGAAGGTAGAGCATCTTCACGGCGTTAGCCTAGACACTGTGACGATCGCTCCCGACGGCCGGAAGATGCTGCGCCTGGAGGTGCGGAACGCCGAGACGCCGATCGAGAAGAAGCCCGACTGGATCAAGGTCCGGGCGACGATGGGTCCGGAGTACACGTCCCTGAAGTCCCTCGTGCGCAAGGAGGGGCTGCACACCGTCTGCGAAGAGGCCGGCTGCCCCAACATCTACGAGTGCTGGGAGGACCGCGAAGCGACGTTCCTCATCGGTGGCGACCAGTGCACCCGGCGCTGCGACTTCTGCAACATCGACACCGGCAAGCCGGCTGCCTACGACACCGACGAGCCGCGCCGGGTCGCCGAGTCCGTCGGCCTCATGGACCTGCGCTACGCCACGATCACCGGGGTGGCCCGCGACGACCTCCCCGACGGCGGGGCGTGGCTCTACGCCGAGACCGTCCGCCTGGTCCACGCGGCGGTGCAGGGCATCAAGGTCGAGCTGCTCATCCCGGACTTCAACGCCCAAGCCGATCTGCTGCGCGAGGTCTTCGACAGCGAGCCGGAGGTCCTGGCCCACAACGTCGAGACGGTCCCACGGATCTTCAAGAGCATCCGGCCGGGCTTCCGCTACGAGCGCTCCCTCGACGTCCTCACCCAGGCCAGGAGCGCAGGCCTGGTCACCAAGTCCAACCTCATCCTCGGGATGGGCGAGACCCGCGCGGAGATCAGCGAGGCGCTCCAGGACCTGCACGGAGCAGGGTGTGAGCTGATCACCATCACGCAGTACCTCCGTCCCTCCAAGCGGCACCACCCCGTGTCGCGCTGGGTGAAGCCCGAGGAGTTCGTCGAGCTGCGTGAGGAGGCCGAGGAGATCGGCTTCGCTGGAGTCATGAGCGGTCCGCTCGTGCGCTCGTCGTACCGGGCCGGGCGCCTGTACGAGGCCGCGCTCAGTGCCCGCGCCGTGCGCTAAGCGTCTCGCACCCTTCACCGGCGGGTTACACAGCCTTCACATGGGCGGCGCACGCTTGAGGCGTCCCCCCAAGGAGGCAGACGTGACGATCCCATCGTTCACACGCACCGCCGGTCAGCTGCAGAGCCTCGTCCTCACCGTGCTGCCCCACGGTGGCCAGCACTCCGCACGCAGGAACGCCTGGGCCTCGATGGTCGAGGACAACAACCGCGCCAGGCAGCGCCGCGAGGCTGACGTGGCGATGAGCCGGGCCCAGGCCCTGTCCAGCCAGGCGGTCGCTACCGCTCGATGATCCGCGGGCACTAGCGTGGCCTCATGGCCGAGCCCGTCTACCGCCCCATCATCGGGTTCGCCCGGACCGTCTTCTTCGCCCTCGGGCTGAAGTTCCACGTCACGGGAGGCGAGCACGTCCCCGCGAAAGGCGGCGGCGTCGTGGCGATCAACCACACCGGCTACCTCGACTTCGCGCTCGCCGGGATGGCCTTTCGCCCCAAGAAGCGCATGGTGCGCTTCATGGCGAAGCAGGAGGTCTTCGACCACAAGGTGTCGGGACCCCTCATGCGCGGCATGAGGCACATCCCCGTGGACCGCGAGGCCGGAGCCGGCAGCTACCAGGCCGCAGTGGAGGCCTGCCGGCGCGGCGAGCTGGTCGGCGTCTTCCCCGAGGCAACGATCTCGCAGAGCTTCGACCTCAAGGAGTTCAAGACCGGAGCTGCCCGGATGGCCGCCGAAGCGGGTGTCCCGCTCATCCCCCTCATCGTCTGGGGCAGCCACCGTGTGATGACCAAGGGCCGCAAGCGCGACCTCACCCGCGGTACGGCCATCCGGATCGTGGTCGGCGAGCCCTTCACGCCCGAAGGTGACGCCGGGCAGGCGACCAAGGAGCTCAAGGCGCGCATGCAGCTGCTTCTGGACGAGGCGCGCTCCTCGTACGAGGTCGACGCGAAGCGCGCCGACCAGACCTGGTGGATCCCCGCCTCGATGGGCGGCACCGCTCCCACGCTCGAGGCGGCCGAGGCGGCCGATGCCGAGGTGAAGGCCGCCCGAGCCGCCAAGCGCTCTGCCGGTTAGCCTGGTGCGCATGGCACTAGGACGAGGCAAGGCTAAGGGGAAGGGGAAGCCGGCCAAGAAGGCCGGCCCCTCGCGCAAGGAGAAGTTCGCGCAGATCAAGCTCGCGTTCTCGATGACGCGCAAGGCCGACCCGAAGATGCTGCCGCTCGTCCTGGGTGCGTTCGTCATCACCCTCGCCGTCTTCGTGCTCCTCGGCACGCTCGTCGGGCACGTGGTCTACCTGAGCGTCATCGGGGTCCTGCTCGCGCTGCTCGTCGCGGCAGCGATCTTCGGCCGCCGGGTGCAGAAGACCGCCTTCGGTCAGGTCGAGGGCCAGCTCGGCGCCGCCGCAGCGGTGCTGTCGAACATGCGCGGCAACTGGCGCGTCACTCCGGCCGTCGGCTTCACGAAGGAGCAGGACCTCCTGCACCGCGTGATCGGGCTGCCCGGCATCGTCCTGGTCGGCGAGGGCTCCCCCAGCCGGCTCCGCGGGCTGATCGGTGCGGAGAAGCGCGCGCTGTCGCGCGTCATCGGCGACACCCCGATCTATGACGTCATGGTCGGAGACGACGAGGGACAGATCTCGCTGCGCGAGCTCGAGAAGCACTTCATGAAGCTGCCCCGCAACATCAAGCCGGCCCGCGTCAACGAGCTCGAGCCGCGCCTGAAGGCCCTGCGTGCGAACGGTGCCCTCCCCGTCCCCAAGGGCCCTATGCCCACGCGCGTCCCCCGCGGCCGCTGATCAGTCGCGCAGGACGATGGCCCCCGCGGCGAGGTCGTGGAAGCCGCGACCGTCCCGCGTGAAGAAGCCGGCGAGCCCGACCGTGACGAGCAGCACGGACGTACGCAGGAACGCCGTCACGAACCCCGGCGGTTTCGTCACGTCTGCGAGCTTCACGACCTTCAGGTCGAGCATGCGCATGCCGACCGACTGCCCCGTGAGGGCGACCAGGAGCATCAGCTCGAGGAAGATGACCGCGTAGGCAGCGATCTGGCGGTCCACCGGCGTGGGGTTGTCCAACGACGCGGCGATGAGGCCGGAGACGAGCGCGCTGGCGACGATGTCGATGAGCATCGCGCTGGCCCGGGCGCCGAAGGGGGCCACCGAGCCGGACCCCTCGCGGGGAAGCCCGATGCGCTGGCCGGGCCACTGGTCAGGGTGCCGCATCTCGCGCAGCGTGGCCTGCGGCCCCTCGAGCCACGTCCCTGTCCACCTCGGCATGGCCTCAGGCTATCTTCGGGACCGACCGGGATGCCTTCCGAGGAGGCACGGTCGCGTTTTACAGCGCCGAAACACGCGTTCACTAGCGTGACGCCTGACTTCAGCAAGCAGCTCCGGGAGAGGACGACGTGTTCAAGACCGCCTCAGAGGTACTCAGCTACATCAAGAAGGAAGACGTCGAGATGGTCGACGTCCGCTTCTGCGACCTGCCGGGCGTGATGCAGCACTTCACCGTGCCCGTCAGCTCGTTCGACGAGTCCGTCTTCACAGACGGCCTGGGCTTCGACGGGTCGTCCATCCGCGGCTTCCAGGAGATCCACGAGTCGGACATGCTCCTGCTCCCGGACCCGACGTCAGCTCGCCTGGACCCGTTCCGCGTCCGCAAGACCCTGATCCTCAACTTCTTCATCCACGACCCGCTCACCGGCGAGGCCTACAGCCGCGACCCGCGCAACATCGCGAAGAAGGCCGAGGCCTACCTCAAGACGACCGGCATCGCGGACACGGTCTTCTTCGGCGCCGAGGCGGAGTTCTACATCTTCGACTCGATCCGCTACGACTCCACGCCCGAGTCGAGCTACTACTACATCGACGCCAAGGCAGCTGCTTGGAACACCGGCAAGGACGAGGTCGGCGGCAACCTCGGCTACAAGCCTCGCTACAAGGGCGGGTACTTCCCGGTCTCCCCCACCGACCACTACGCGGACCTCCGCGACGAGATGGCC
>JAODNB010000299.1 GCA_025464795.1 Frankiales bacterium | reverse complement strand
AGGTCTCCCAGGGCTGGATCAGCAAGCTCATGGCCCGCTACCGGCTCGAGGGCGAAGCCGCGTTCGAGCCCATGTCCCGGGCCCCGTCTTCCAGCCCCGGCGCGACCCCGGAACCGGTGGTCGAGCTGATCTTGCGGCTACGCAAACAGCTCGACGAGGCTGGCCTGGACGCCGGCGCCGACACCATCGGGTGGCATCTCACCCACACGCACGGCGCCACCGTGTCGCGAGCGACCATCAACCGGATCCTGACCCGCGCCGGTGCCGTCACACCGACCCCGGCCAAGCGCCCCAAGAGCAGCTACCTGCGGTTCGAGGCCGAGCAGCCGAACGAGACCTGGCAGTCCGACTTCACCCACTACCGCCTCGCCGACGGCACCCGCCACGTCACCCACCGCGGCGGCACCCGACGCATCCAGCAAGGCACCGACGTCGAGATCCTGACCTGGCTCGACGACTGCTCCCGCTACGCCCTGTCCCTGACCGTCCACCGCCCGGTCACCGGACCGATCGTGCTCGACACGTTCCGCAAAGCCGCCGCCACACACGGCTTCCCAGCGTCCACGCTCACCGACAACGGCCGGGTCTTCACCGTCCGGCTGTTCGCAGGCACCCCCGGCCGCAACCACCTCGAGCACGAGCTCCGAGAACGCGGCATCACGCAGAAGAACGGCAAGCCCAACCACCCGCAGACCCAAGGCAAGGTCGAGCGCTTCCAGCAGACCCTCAAGAAGTGGTTGCGGGCCCAGCCCGTCCAGCCCCGCACCCTCGCCGAGCTGCAGGCCCTCCTCGACACGTTCGTCGTGATCTACAACGAGCAGCGACCGCACCGGTCCCTACCCCACCGGGCCACCCCAGCAACGATCTACACCACCCTGCCCAAGGCCCTCCCGAACACAGACCGCAGCCGCGACACCCACGCCCGAGTACGCCACGACAAGATCGACAAGGCCGGCAGCGTGACGCTCCGCGTCGCCGGCCAACTCCGGCATATCGGCGTCGGACGAACCTACGCCCGAACCGGCGTCATCCTGCTCATCAATGACCTGCACGTCACCGTCGTGAACGCCGCAACCGGCGAACTCCTCCGCGACCTGATCATCGACCCACGCCTGGACTACCAGCCCACCGGACACCCACCAGGCCCCACAAAGAAGTAGGCCGAACCTGCAAGATGCAGGTCCGACCTATTCCGATGACGCGATACATCACAAAGGCGCGCCCAGCAGGGTTCGAACCTGCGACCTGCCGCTTAGAAGCTAGCCCAGGGCTGGCTGGCCAGGACTGTTAACGCGTGTTTTCGCAGGTCACAAGGCTGATGCGGCTGCCGAGGACGGTTGAGCAGGGTCCTGATTTGCTGAGCGTGGCAGCCGTCGTGGCACCACTTTCGCCGCCGTACCTCAGCGCGGCAACGGCACCTACCCGCGTCAGAAGGTGGAGGCGTAGGTCACCCGCTGGACTGGCCACCCGCTGACCGTCGGGCGAAGGGGAGGCCTACGACAAACGCGCAGAAGGGACAACGCTGATCTTCGGACCAGCGATCAAGGTCTGCAACAGGTGCGCCATCGTCAGCGCCGCAGACGGGTGCGCCGTCGCCGTCTCGCAGGTGCATCACGTGCGCGGGAGCTAGAACCATTTGCTCAGCCAATGTTCAGTCGACGGATTGGTGGCCGGGTCCAGGGCCGTTCGCTCAGTGTGCGTCTGACGAAGCGACTCAAACTTGGGCCGTTCTCCCTACGCAGATGGGGCTGCAGGGGGCGTCGGTGGTGCGCTGGGGCTCAGGCGTTGGGGTTCACGAGGTTGACGAGGATGACTGACAGCACAGCGAGGACGAGGTAGCCGGCCACGACGACAGCTGCACGGCGGTCGCCGGTGAGGTGCGGCCGACGGCGGGCGCGCACGAACGTTGCTGCTCCTGCGATCGCCGCGAGGAGGCCGCCTAGAACGAACATCAGGAACAGGGTGTCGCTCAGCGGCGTCTGCACGTCGCTCTTGCTCTGGAACCCGTGCGCGTTCGTCAGCACCCCGATCGACGTGCTGACGAGACCGATGGCGGAGAGGCCGACTGCGGCGAGCGCGGTCGTTGCGACGGCGGAGCGTGACGTGGTGGTGGTGGGGCCCATCTCGAAGTCGGTACTGGTCATGGCTGCTCCAGGTGCTGTGTGGGCCCTCGGTGCGGGCCGGTGGCAGCACGCTAAGGATCGAGAGCCCGGTCGCACATCAGCCCCGGACGGGCGAGCAGCTACTCCTTGGGAAGGACGCGGACTACTTCCGCAGACGGACGTGAAGCACCGCCTTCGGCACCTAGGCTCCGGCTCATGAGGGTTCTCGTCCAGCGCAGCAGCGCCGGCGACCTGGCGCTCGCCGCAGGGTTTGCGGCCATCGCGGTGCTGGAGCTGACGCAACCGGTCGAGGAGCTGCACCAGCGCGCCCCGCTGGGTCTGGACCTCGTCCTTCAGGGCCTGTTCTGCGGGACGCTGCTGCTGCGGTCCCGCAGGCAGGTCGCGGGGTTCCTGGCGATGAACGCGGTCTTCGTGCTGCCCGCCCTGGTCACGGCGCGGGCCGGTTTCCTGTTCGCCAACGCCGTTCCCCTGCTGATCATGACCTTCACCGTCGCGCGGCACGACCACGGACGCTGGTCCCGGTGGGCGTGGCTGTCCGGCGTCGCCTTCTGGCTGGGCCTGGTCCTGCACTCCGGGCGGCACGCCGTCGAGGTGGGGAATCCGCTGCTGCCGGTTGGCATGACGGTGGCCACCTGGGCCATCGCTCGAGTCCTCCACCGGTACGACGTGCAGCGGGCTCAGTTGGAGGCCGCTCGTGACCGACTGGCGGACGAGCAGGGCAACCGTGAGCGGCTGGCGGTCGCAGAGGAGCGGGCCCGTATCGCAGCGGACATGCACGACGTCGTCGCGCACGCAGTGAGCCTCATGGTCGTCCAGGTCGGCGCCGCCCGGATGTCGATGGAGAAGTCCCGACCGCAGCAGCCGAACCTCAGGGCCGCCGAAGGAACTGGCCGGCAGGCTCTTGTGGAGCTGCGTCAGAGTCTCGGCCTGCTGCGACCTGAAGGCGAGCCGCGTGCTCGCCGGCTGCCAGAGCAGGGCGTACCAAGCTCGTCTTTGCCTGTCCCTCGGCCGGCCGGTCGGTTCCTCGACCTTGGAATGGCTGTGCTCTTCGCGGCGGTTGCCGTCGTCGAGTCCGTGGACACCTCCTTCGACGACGGGAGCAGGGCCGGACGCGTCTGGGTCAACGTCGTGATCGGGGCGCTGCTGTGCCTGCCGCTGGCCTGGCGCCGGCAGGCACCGACCGCCGTCTACCTCACGATGCTTGCCGTGGCGCTGCTGCCGAGCCTGGTGGTCGCGCACTCCCTCTACCTGTTCGGCACGCTGCTGCCGCTGTGCATCGCTGCCTACACCGTCGCTAGGCAGTCCGACGGGCTCGTCGCGCGCTACGCCTGGCTCCCAGCGATGGCGCCGCCAGCGGTCCTGCACGACAGCTCCGTCGAGGCAGCCGTCTCCGACGTCGCCTTCCTGCTGCTGCTCCTGCTCTCGGCCTGGGGAGCCGGCCGCGCCCTCCGGCGCTTCGACGTCCAGGGAGCCGAGCTGCGCAACACCCTTCAGGACCTGGCCGTGGAGCAGGCGGCCAGCGAGCTGGCGGCGGTCGGGCAGGAACGGCGCAGGATCGCGGCAGAGATGCACGACGTCGTCGCGCACGCCGTCAGCACCATGGTCGTGCAGATCGGCGCGGCCCGGATGGACACGGCCGACGAGGCCGACCAGCAGCGGCTCCGGGCCGCCGAAGACACCGGTCGCCAGGCGCTCGCCGAGCTGCGCGACACCCTCGGGCTGCTCACCGGCGAGGACCCACTGCTCGCCCCACTGCCCGGGCAGGAGCTGCTTCCTGCCCTGTTCGACGGGTTCCGCTCTGCGGGCCTGGACGTGCGGGCCGAAGTGGACCTGAAGGAGTTGCCCGCCGGGCTCGGGCTCACGGTCTACCGCGTGGTCCAGGAGGCCCTGACCAACGCTCTCAAGCACGGCCCCCTGGGGGTCGTCGAGGTGAGCGTCGCGGCCGCCGATGAGCTTGTCATCACCGTCGTGAACGAGCTCGGTCCAGGTACTCGCCTGCCACCGGGCGGTCACGGGTTGGCGGGGATGCGGGAACGCCTGGGGATCTACGGCGGCACACTTGCCGCCGCGCCGACGGACGGCCGCTTCGAGGTGCGAGCCGTCCTACCACTGGTCCCGATGGGCGCGATGGCATGAGCGGCCGCATCCGGATCGTGGTCGCTGACGACCACACCATGGTCAGGGCCGGTCTCATCGGCATCCTCAGCACGCAAGACGACCTGGAGGTCGTCGGCGAGGCGACGAACGGCCACGAGGCAGTCGAGCAGATCCGCGCTCTGGCACCCGACGTCGCCCTGATGGACGTCCGGATGCCCGAGCTAGACGGCATCGAGGCCACCCGACAGCTCGCAGACGTCGGATGCCGCATCCTGGTGCTCACCACCTTCGACCTCGACAAGTACGTCTACGACGCGATGACGGCCGGCGCGGCAGGCTTCCTGCTCAAGGACACCGAGCCTGAGATCCTGGTCGGCGCGATCCGCGCGGCTGCACGCGGGGATGCCCTTCTCGCGCCGCAGATCACCCGCCGGCTCATCGAGCAGTTCGTCAGCCGACCCGAACCGGGCCGCGATCACAGCGCCGTGCTCGAACCCCTGACACCCCGCGAGCGGGAGGTACTCACCGAGATCGGCCGCGGCCGCTCCAACAGCGAGATCGCAGGGTGCCTCTTCCTGTCCGAGGCCACCGTGAAGACGCACCTGGCCCGGCTCATGACCAAGCTCCAGTTGCGCGACCGGTCTCAGGCCGTCGTCATCGCCTACGAGAGCGGCCTGGTCCAGCCAGGGCAGCACTAGTTAGTTCTCAGCGGACGCGAGCTTCCCAAACCTTGAGTGCCTACAGATGGCCCGCCTTTGTGCGCCCGGACTCAGCCGCAAGCTGTTGACACACCAGATGATCCAGCCGTGAGGTCGTGCGGCGCAGCGAAGAACGACAGTTGTGCGCGGAGAACGTGCCGTTGTTCAGGCAGGGACGAAACGCCCTTCGAGGTAGTCGGCGAGAGCGGCCCGGTCTCGTAGGAGCCTGCTCATCCGGCTCTGGCCCGACTTTGCCTCAGACCTTTGCCCCTCACCCATTCGCCAAGCCGCTCACGGTTCAGGAGGCGGCGAGGATCCGCTTGATGTCGGCCACAGCGGTCTGGGGTGCGCGAACGAGCACGATTCGGGCCTGTGGGGCTCCGGCGTGCACGAGGTTCAGGACGCGGTTGAACCACTGGGTCGACTCCGCGGTGGCCGGTGTCGCGGGGTCTTGGCCGCTCAGGAACGCCCCGATCGCGACGGCGTCGTAGGAGTCTGCCGCTAGCGCGTCGGCGAGGCGAGCGTCTCCGGCCGCGTCATCGGTGACGGCGAGGGCGGTCGCCCTGACACCTGCTTGCCTCAGCCGGTCCTGAACTCCACGCGCGACCTGCTCGTGAGCGCCGAACCCCAAGACCCGGAACCCTTCGGGTGGCATCGGCACCTCGTCCCCGGGAACCTCATCACCTGCATCGGCGTAGGGGTCGGCGCGGCCCAGGTCAGCATCACCGGTGCGGCGTTCCGTCACGGCCCCTTCCTACCGCACGACGCCCCTGGGACCCAAGCAGCGTGCAGGGCGGCCACTCAGAGGAGAGGGCTCATCGCCGGGACCGCTCTCCCTGATTGCATATCGGGCTCAGGGACCGTTTGCCAGCCCTCCGCTAGCTTCCGGAGGGGTGGGTGCGGTCCCCAAGTAGCCGGTCCAGTTGGTCCGGCGAGTCCAGCATGAGACTCGTCTGGTGGTCTGCATGTTCGATGAAGAAGCTCAAGCCGATGGCGGCAGCGTCCACGTCGTCGACCAACACTTGTTGGTCCACATTGCAGGTCCGGCAGCCGAAGCTCAGCATCCCGCTATCCGCCCTTCGTGCGCGTGCATGCGGGCAGCTTCACCCGGGTACCTGCAGCATGAGCTCGCCGGGCTGGAGTGCGCGTGACCCGTAAGCACTAATGACGCTAGTTAGTCGCTCCGGATCGTCTATGGCTCACTCTGTGTTCCTGCTCCTCGAGTTCGAACCAGACAGCCTTGCCGGGATGGCGCGCGGTGACGCCCCATGTGGTCGCGAGCGCGGCCACCATCGACAGGCCGCGCCCGGAGGTGGCTTCCTCGTCGAGCGGCCGCACGACTGGCTGCACATCGCTGTCATCGCAGACCTCGACACGAACGCGATCAGGCCGGCCGTCGGCAGACAGGCGCACCGGCCCGGGACCAGCGTGCTCCACGGCGTTGGTCACGACCTCTGAGGTCAGCAGGACGGCGGTGTCTGTCATGTCCTCGCCTACGCCAGTAGTCGCGCATTCCGCTCGGACGTGTCGACGCGCAGCGCCCGGCGCGTGCGCGTCCGCAGTCAGCTCGACGGACTCCACGCCTGAGGCATGCCCGGTTTGTCCGGTTTGATGTCCCGTAGTTCAGACCAGTCACGCCGCAGCCCTCAGTCGCCAAGCTCGAGCATGTGGCGCAGGCATCGGCCGACCTGCCTCCGCGGCTTCGCGACAGTCAGAGCAGTCGTGAGTGCAGGGCAGCAGCCGTGATGAGGACGCCGGTCGCTTCCTGCGCGGCCATTAGTGAAGGTTGCGCGCATCTCACAGCCTGCTCGGCCGCTGCAACCAGGCTATCGGCGTCGACCCCTACCCGGACCGTGCAGGCAAGTTGCCCAAACTCTTGGGAGGCGAACGTTCCTAGGCTTGTGCAGGGCAGGCCTGGAGCAGCTTCCTCCAGCGCCTTACGCAACACCCGGAGCGCCTTCTCCGCCTCAGGCATAGGCCCGTTCACCGACAGCACCCACTCGACGAGGAAGGACGTCCGCTGAACGCCGCTGGTCGTCATCTGCCGATCGTGTCAGCGAAGCGGCCGCAGTGTTGCGAAACCGGCTTTGTCGTCTTCGTCCTAGGGTCTGCCCTATGGAGATGTTCCGGCGCGGCGAGGACCGGCGCTTCTCACTCGACCTGGCCGAGCACCTCGTTGGCATCAGCACCCCACCTGACCTCGGCGACGGATGGGCATGTGAGGTCGCGGTTGCGCTCGCTGATGATGCAGCGATCGGTGGGGACTTCACCGTGTTCAGTATCGAACCGACGTCCGGTTGCTTGCGGGCGATGATCGTCGACGCGTCCGGGAAGGGAGCCGAGGCAGCTACCCGAGCCGTCATGCTTGCAGGTGCGGTCTCCGGGCTGCTCGCCGAGCTTCCGTTGGTGTCGGTTCTGCCGGCGGTCAACAGACACGTGGCCAGGCTCGGGTCGGACGAGAACTTCGCGACCGCAGTGTTGTTGGAGCTCGACCTGACCACCGGCGTGTTCGAGCTGTCGGTCGCCGGTCACCCGCAGCCGATGATGTTCGACGCCAGCTCTGGCCGCTGGCGCACGTTCGAGGTGACGGGGCCAGCACTTGGCTTCCTGCCCGACGCCACATGGCACCTGCACTCCGACCAGCTCGACGTCGGCGACGCTCTGCTCGTCGTGACCGACGGGATGATCGAGGTTCCCGGAACAGACCTCGACGTTGGTGTGGACCGGCTCGTCGGCCAGGCCGAACATCTCGTCCTGTCCGGCTGGGATGGCGGTGCTGAGAAGCTCCTGGGGCAGCGTCGCCGGGCAGGCAGCGACGACGCGCAGGTGCTCCTGCTGTCCCGCCGCGCCAGCCGCTGACTGCAGGCCCCCCGCTGCATGCGGAGATGTCAGCGCGGCGAACTGCCGAGAACGCCGTGACTCAACGCGCTCCAGACGGCTCCGTCACGGGATGACCCTGACCAAAGGCGGAGGGGTAGCAAGAGGGTCGGGCGTCCAGCCTCGCTAGATCTCATCTTCGTTGGAGCCGGTGGGCGCTGATCCGCCGTGTGCATAGTCCGGCAGCGCGAGCTCGGAGGTCAGCATTCCGGTGGCCTCGACGACTCGGCCGATACCGGCACCGCGGGCCTGCTCCGGCACTCGAACCACGAGCACGGCGGCGTCGTCTGTCAGTCCCGCAGCGGAGTGTTTACGTGCGGCGCTGATCACGCGGCGCACGATCTCCTCCGCTTCACATCCGCTTGCTTCGCGGAGCACCTCAACCAGCCGGGACGTTCCGAAGAGGCCCCCGGCAGCGTCGCGGGCCTCGATGATGCCGTCTGTGTAGAAGACGAGACAGTCGGAGGGGCCCAGCCCGACCCGGTCGTCGACGGGATCTATGTCCTCGAACATTCCGAGCGGGAGAGACGGGACCCCCCGGCGCTCGACCAGTCCCGTGCCCCGAACGAGGATGGGCTGCGGGTGACCGCTGGTCGCCAGCGTCACCCAGGCTCCGCAGACGTCAAGCTCCAGGCGCCCGAACACGGCGGTGCAAAAGTGGTCGTCGGCATCGCCGTCAGCGAGAAGGGTGGCATTCAGCTCCCGGAGCACCTCACTGGGGGCGAAGGCGTGTACTGCGACGGCGCGAAGTGTCCAGCGGGCGAGGCCGGTGAGGGCAGCTGCCCTTGCACCCTTGCCGCACACGTCACCGAGCACTAGCGCCCAGTCGTTTCCGGACAGCCGGAACACGTCGAGGAAGTCACCGCCGATCCGCAGCCCCTGGTCGGCGGCTGCTACGAACACCGATGCCACATCCATGCCCGGCACGGTGGGCGGTGTGGGAGGGAGCAGGCTCGCCTGCAGCACGTCAGCGAGCCGTTCGGCGTCGCGACGCAGCTGCGCCTCCAGACGCAGGACTTCGCGGGACTCCAGTCTCAACTCCATCTGATCGATGACCAGCGCGGCGAGGTCCTGCAGCATCAGCGTCTCGTCCGCAGTCACGGCTCGTGGGGCCGTGTCGAGCACGCACAGGGTCCCGAGGTTGTAGCCGTCCCGCGTTGTCAGAGGCACGCCGGCGTAGAAGCGCAGCCCGAAGTCACCGGCGACCAGCGGGTTGGCGAGGGTCCGAGGGTCGTGCGGGGCGTCGGCAACGATCCAGGGCTCTGACCCCAAGATCGCTGAAGCGCACAGCCCAGGTGCCCGGTCAATCTCCACGAGGTCGTCCGGCAACCCGTGCCGCGACTTGAACCAAATGCGGTCCGAGTCAACGATGCTCACGATGGCGATGGGCACACCGAACGCGCGTGCCGCGAGTGCGGTGATGCGGTCGAAGGCACCATCGGGGGGCGTGTCCAGCACCTCGTAACGGCGCACAGCGGCGAGCCGATCCTCCTCATCCGGAGGACGTACTCCCGCTGCCGTGGTCACGCTGCCGCCTCCTGGCCGCGAAGCGACCTCACGCCGATTCTAAGCCGTGCTGAAGATCTTGCCGAAAGCCGAGCGAGACTGCTCAGTTGCATGGCCGGCTTCTCCGAACTGTGGGCCGCAGACCTGAGTTTCTGCCGCTGCTTCCGACGTTGCCCCTCGCAGGTCTCGCACCAGCTGGAATCTCGCGGGTGTCTGCCGGCTCAGCGGACTGGGATTGTGAGTCTGCATGAGATGAGCCGAGACTCGTGGGTGGGGCGGGTGCTGGACCTAGTGGCTTCTTCCGGCCGGGGTCACTGGGCGGCGGCTATGACCACGTCTTCCGGACGACCGCCCCTTGATGGGCCGACCTAGCCGCTGTTGCCGCCTCGACTGCAAACTACTCGTCGCACTCGTACTGCTCTTCCGTAGCCATCGAATGAAGGTCAAGGCCAAGTCGTTGCAGCACCTGTTCCTCGCTGCACCCCAGGTGGTCCGCCAGTTCAAGGCAGAGCAGTTCAGCCACGTTGGCGATGCCGATCACGATCTTTGCGGCGCCTTCGTGCGTAGCCACCAGGTCCACGTATAGCTGCTCATGCAGGCCATCACGGCGGTCGAGGCCGGCGGTGAGGAGGCCGAGAGCTTCAAGGGAGACGGCAGCTTGCCCAATGTCGATGATCACGAGCGAACGGTAGAAGGCCGGGGTGGGCTGCGTGGCGACATCCGGAGATTCACGAAGTCAGCCGGGGGCTGTTCCGTCTCGTCATGTTTGTCGGCTTCCTGTCCATTCCGGTATGCGCAAGTCAATCGGCCAGACGTTCACGCAACCGTGGGAATCGTGCGACCGTGGCGAACGTGTCCTCATTCGAGATAGGGCAGGTCCACGGTGACAGCACCCGGCATGCCCTCGTCCAGAGAGTCGGTGGTCCCCACGCCGCCTGCGGTGCCGGCCTCATCGGAACGAGGGTCCCGGGCCGGTTCGGGGCCGACACTGAACGTGCTTGTAAAGAATGTCTAGCCATACAGAGTGTCGGCAAGTCCTAATCGCGTACAAGATGCGGCCCCAGGCAGTTCGTGCTTTCTGCGATCTGGCTCTGACGCCATCACTGGAGATCTGACCTTCGGCGCGGGCCAAGGAATTTGCCCTCGAGGAGCACGGATGACCGCGCAACGGCGAGGGCCGTCTTCACCCTCCGCCGAGCTAGCCAGTCCTGGGGCGCGGGCGGATCTAGATCCCACTGTGTGACGGAGAGCTTGTCTTCTGGTGCGCCCCTGGCAATGCGACTGGATGAACGGTGCGCTCGGGTTACTGGATCCGGTACAGGCTCGAAGTGAGCTCGACGAGGGCGTAGCCGGTGAGCGGTGGGTACCCGTGCGCGTGCAGGACCGCGGCGAGGTCTTCCAGTAGGGCGAGGGTGAGGGTCTCCTCGGACCGGCGGGCGCCTCGCCGTGGGCCGAGCTCGAAGGCGT
>JAODNB010000316.1 GCA_025464795.1 Frankiales bacterium | reverse complement strand
GACCTACGGCCGCGCGACGAACTACCGGAACCTCACCCACCCCTCGTTGCCGAACTACCTGGCAATGGCAGGCGGCTCCACGTTCGGCGTCCACGACGACAACAACCCAGCAAGCCACAAGCTCACCGGGGCTTCGGTGTTCGACGTCGCGATCAGCCGCAACCAAACGGCGAAGACCTACGCCGAGTCCATGGGCGCCACCCCCTGCCGGCTGACTCCCGCGAACCCGTACGCCGTGAAGCACAACCCATGGGCCTACTTCAGCCAGCACCGCGCAAACTGCGGCAAGTACGACGTCAACGCTGGCGCCCCCACGAGCGGGGCCCTGCACCAGGACATCGTCACTGGAAAGCTTCCCCGTGTCGGGATGCTGATCCCGAACCTCTGCAACGACGCGCACGACTGCTCGTTGAGCAGCGCAGACAACTGGCTTCACAAGTGGGTGGGCGTGATCCAATCCGGTGTTGACTGGAAGGCAGGACGCCTCGCTGTCGTTGTCACCTTCGACGAAGTCGAGGGCAGCGGCACCGGATCCCTGTTGACGGTCCTGCTGTCTCCTCGGCTGCACGGGAAGGTCGTCAGCACTCGACTGGATCACTACTCCTGGTGCCGGTGGATGACCGATCTCGTCGGTGGTCCCGCGCTGCGCTCAGCGGCCAGCGCCCCCTCTCTGGGCAAGGCATTCAGCCTGACCTAAGGGCTGCCGCGCCACGCGTCGCCGCGACAGAGCGACGATGTCGATCTCGTCGGTTGCGATGAGGCGGGAGCGCCCGCTGTCCGCGCAAGATCGTCGACATGGAGTTCCTGGACGGCGCCGAGCGACGTCGAGGACTGCGGCCAGCGTGACCGCCAGCGGCGAGGCCGATCATCGGCTTGTCAGGTGGCCGCGCCTAAGGTCCCACCATGGTGGGAACGGTGGTCAACGCGGTCATGTTCGCTGCGGACGTCGCCGCGATTGTTTACTGCGTGTATGGGGCGCGCCAGGACCGGCGGAGCCGGGACTGCCGGCCGCCCCTGTCCCCTTCCGAGGTCGGCAGGATGTCCGGCTCGCAGGAAGCTCGGTGAGCCTGGGCGTGTCAGACGGGCCGCACCGCAAGCCCTCTTCGCTTCGGTCATGTCCTCGACTGCACGACACCTCAGGGGGGCACTGGTCTCGAAGATCGACCGTGGCGCCCGCTCGTCGCGCGAGCGGATCCCCGTCACCGGGTTCTTTCTCGGCACGCAGAGCACCCTGGACCATCTCATGTCGCGCCTTCTTCGAACTCAGCACCCGGGACTGGGCACGCAACGAGCAGGACGAGGGTCACCACACGGCTTTCCTCGAGGGGCTGCGTTTGATCAGGTCTACCCCTTTGTTGTCGTGGACCTTGGTAGCGGTGCTGGGGGCACGGCTGGGCTCATGGCTCAAAGGTGGCCTTCGGTCAACGTCGTCGGGATAGACAACAGCCGTCGGAGGGTGCGGCGCGCCCGTCAGCGTCATCAGGGCCTCGCCAACCTTCGACTTGAATCAGGTGGCTCCACCGACCCTCTTGGTGGCTCAGGACAGCCGACCCTAAGGCCGGAGGCTGGCGGGCCGGAGCGCGGACGGCCGGGCTGGCCGGAGGCTGGCCACGTCGTAGATGTAGAAGAGACCGACCGGCATCGTGACCTTCTCGTGAAGCTTGACGCAAGAGTCGGTGATGGGATGGTCCGACAGCACGTAGTGCACACGTTGCTGTATGAAGGATCCGCAAGGCTGAAACGCCACCACGACGATGTCCCGCTGGGGGTTCTGCAGCGTCGGCCCCGTCAGGCCGTCCGTGAAGACGACTTGGGCGTAGCGGTTGTAAACGTCAACAAGTGCCCTGTGGGGATCGAGTTCAGTCCATTCCCCGGGTGTCGGGTAGCTGAACGTACCGCTGTAGGTGTGCACTCCGGACTCGACCAGCACCGCATTGCTGATGAGACCAGCGACACTGATCCAGGCACCCGGCCGCCCGGAATCCACCTTTCTCACAGCCGCTCCGAGGGCTGTGTTTCCGATGTCGAACGTTCCCCGGTAGAGGGGGTTTACAGACCCCGCGCCCAGGAGGCAGAAGGTTGCCAGCAGGCCGGCACCCAATCGGTGGCGACTGGTGATAAATGCTGCGGTGATCAAGGTCGCTAGAGCGAGGAGACTCAGCGAGAGCTTCCATCCTCCGCTGGCCGAAACGCTGACCTGTCGGACCTGCAGAATCTCGTAGAGATTCACTGCGAACGTGCCTACCAGTGTGCCGGCAGCTAATGACCGAGGAATGACGACGTTCTGCTGTTGGATCTCCTGGACAGTGACAAGAACCAAGCAAGTCGACAGCATTCCAAGGCCGATGTGCAGGCGGTTATGTGGCACCATGCCCAGGCCGAACAGGTTCACTGCCGGGTCGATGAATGGGACAAACAGGTCCGCTAGGAAGACCGCCAGCAACACCAATAACGCGATCAAGAGTGGGTTCGACGGCAGCTGCTTAGATCGCGCACGCCAGACCAGCCACGCTTGTACCGCGACCAGGAAGACCCCCACGAGCAGGAAGGCGCTCGCCTCGCTGTCGTTTCCTCCAAGGGCGACTGCGGACACGTTCGCGCTTGCTCCGCGGATTGCCAGCACGGGCGTGACGCTGCCGTAGAGCAGACGCAGCAGCGAGTATCCCCCCGCGGCGGTGACGCGGTGACCGGGGTAGGTCGTGTCGGTGATCGCCCGGATCGCGGACGAACGCGTGAGGAAGAAGGTGATGCCGACGCAAGCTGCGACCGTTACCGCTACGGCAGCTGCGATCAGACGAGTCACGACCTCAGCCCGTGAGAGTTCGCGCCGACGTTTGACTGCGATGCCGAGGGCAAGTGCAAGGACGACCAGAAGTACGGGAATCTGGAACGCCGGGTAAAGAACGAGCCCAAAGCATGCGCTCGCGTACGCCAGAAGGGCCGAGCGCAAGATGACATCGCGCAGTCGCGCCGCAGTGAGAAGCCAGATGAAGGCGGCGGAAGCCACAAACCCCCAGCCGAGCGTTCCCGTCGTACTAGAGGTGAACCACCACTGGGTGAACGGGGAGAACAGCACCGCAATGGCCATGAATGCCGCGAAGCACCGCTTACCCGGGATCAACTGCAGACTGAGCCCATATACCCCCAGCAGCATCACGGCCGGGAGCAGCCACCACTTGAATGCGAACGCCTGGCTCAGGGGCAACACCAAGAAGCCCAACGACTGAGGGCGGAACGCGAGCGACCAGTCGATATAGGGAACGTCGAACACCAGTGACATGTCGAGTCCGCCGGCCAAGTGATGATTCACCCGCGGGTAGCCTGCGGTGTGCTGGCCGAGCACCATGGGCGTGTTCACGAACCACTCGTCGCTGCGGACGCTTCTTGGCATGCCTGCTAACAGGTGCGGGTCAGGGCGCGCCCCGTTGAGATACGCCCAGAGCTTGGTGCTGGACGTCCCGCTGATCCCTAGCGCTGTTAGGAGCAGGAAGCACCCGAGGACCAGGGCTGGGAAGACGAACGGTTGCAGGCGGCTCGCCAGCGCGTGTACCCGTCGAGTCGGTGGCGCTGGTTCTCCAGCAATCGCGATGAGACCCTTCACGCGTGATGCTTGCGGTCCCGCAAGCCGCGTCCGATACGGACCGCAGCTCGCTCGGTGACCAGTCGGACCCCGCCTTGCCTGGCGAGGACCAGCGCTCGTCGGAGTTCTTGCGCGACAGGGGTCGGTGGTGTTGTTGGATACCGAACGAACCGCCGCTGTTCGGGTCCGGCGTCAGGTGCTCGCGAGGGATCGTCGCAGAAGCGCGTCAGCGGTTCCAGGGCCCGAGGCCACGTGAAGCGCTGAAGCACTCGGGCGCCGTTGGCTCGACAGCTGTCTGCAAAGTCAATGTCATAGAGCGCCAGGGCCAGCGCTTCACTAAGACTGGCAGGATCCTGCTCGGGCACGGTCAGGCCGAGCCCTTCGGCCTCGATGAGGCGCGCAAACGTGTCGCCCCGGGTGCTGACCACAGGAAGAGATGCCCACAGATAGTCAAGGACTCGGGTCCGGAACGCGAACTGCGTCTCGAGGTGGTTTACGTGGGTGCTCACCCCGACGTCAGCGTCGAGAAGGTAGTTCTGACGTTCCGCGTAGGGCGTCCACTCCTCGTGGAAGAACACGTACTTGCCTGTCAGACCCAACTCATGTGACAGAGCTCGAGTCTGGTCCGCTACGTGCGTGTCGACGATCTCCGGATTGGGATGCTTCATCCCTAGGAAAAACAGGCGCACGTCGTCATGCACGCGGCAGAGCCGATCGACCGCCCTCACCAACGTGAGCGGGTCGAGCCAGTTGTAGACCCCGCCGGCCCACAAGATCACCTTGTCCTTGTCTCCGATGCCCGGCACGGCACCTCTGATTCCCAGACCGGTCCGGACTGGCGGAGCCTCAGCAGCTCCGAACGGACACACTGCGAGCAGACGTCGTAACGTGTCGTCCGCCTGGTAGTTCTCAGGATTCAAGCGTCCGAACGCCCCAAGGTGTCCCAGCCACAGCTGTCGCTGCTCCTCACTCGCACATAAGAAGAAGTCCCCCCGCACGATCTGCTCGTTGAACATCCTGACGGTGATGTCCAGGGTCGCGCGGCGTCGTTGCGTGGACTCGCCTTTGAGCTGCTCGAGCTGCTCGAGGTGCAGCGGGTCGTACAGGTCTATGACAAGGACTTTTTCGCTACGTAATAGCCACGGCGCACGTGCGGACACGAAACCCTGCAGGACAACCACGCTGGCGTCGCCGACGGCCTCTTGCAGTGCATGCCACGGCGCGAAGCTGCAACTCACCTGCGGATGCTCGATCTCGCATGACGTGGTGGAGATGAGCTTGACCTCGTGCGTCCGGCTCAGCTGTTCCGCAATGTTGTAGGCACGGATGGCCGGCCCTGCCATCTTCAGGCTCAGCACATCCGGCGTGACAACAGCGATCCGACGGCTCACAGACGGACCCATGCAGCCTTCCTCGATAGCGACTGGGCTTCCGCGGGTTCGCGGGAGATCTGCTTGATGCCCAGGAGGCACGGGAACCGCGCGGAAGCCATAGCGATGAGCATGCTCCCTCCGCGCCCGCGGAGCGCAGACACGACCTGAGCAATACGAATGTGTTCAGTTTGCTTGCAGGCCCACACCGCTGGCACCGTCGACATCGTCTGCCATCTGCGTCCTTCCTGAGGCTGACTAGGTCTCGTGACCCGGCCGGGATCGGCGCGGGACCGTGCCTCGGGCCGAGCGAGTAACAGGTGGTCCAGCTGGGAGGTACCGCCAAACAGCGGGACCACGTGCTGGACCAACGGTAGGAGCATTCACCTGACAGGCCGGTGAGCGCCCCTTCCAGCCAACTTCGATGCTCATGGCGGACAGCGAGTTCTGCGCGACCGCCGACATGGACACTCGGGAAGCATCTCAGGGATGCTCGCCGAGCAGCTTCACGCCCTCTGCGGTTGGGTCTGTACCGGAAATGGTTCAGAGGCTGCTCGTCAGAGCGGGTGTGCACGGCCGGCGGGACCTGCGCTGAAGGCCACCAGCACTCTCTGGGTTATTTGCATCACGAGCCGCGATTCGGCCGCCGTCAGAGTGAAGCCGCAGTGGTTGGCGAGTACGCATACCCATGCACTTGTTCCCGCGTCGAAGCCGGCGGCTCCTCCGGGCTCGGTGTAGTAGACGATGTCGGCGTGGTCCGCACGTCCCCCGCAGACAAGGGGGCTACGTGCGAGGCTGATCATGTGCCGAGGCGCTGAGCCGCCCGGCCGATACGAGTCGAACTCCGAACCGACCAGGCCGGGAAGCGTGGTCCCGGGCTGCAGGCTCAGGCCGGATAGCGGCCAGTGGTCTGTGGCCGTCAGCACGAGTGGGACGTGCACGGGGTTGCACTCGTAGTGCCCGCCTGTGAGCTCGTCACCATCACGAGGGTCGGGTCCGGAGGGCCAGTTCCAGGTGCCCTCGGCGCGGTCGCTCCGAGCTAGGGGGTCAATGGCGCCGTCCTTGTAGTCGATCTCGAGCCGATTGGCACCATCAGGCAGAGAAGCCAACCGGATGTGACGGTAAATCGCGTTGGCGCCGAAGAAGGCCAAGTTTGTGCCTCCCGCTCTTGCGCGATCCAACTGCTCTCGCATCGCTGACGACCAGTACTCGTCGTGGCCGAGGCTGATGACCGCTCGTGCTCCATCGAGAAGGCCTGGAGTCGTCTGGAGGTCGGTGTCGGCGGCGAAAGCGACCGGCAGGTGCAGCCTTTCCGCCAGTGCGATCAGCGGGCGTTCCCCGCCCGCGAAGTCCGCAGCGCCCGCCCCGTAGTTATAGGGCCGGTCGAAGCTGACGGCGTAGGCCCGCGTTCGCGTCGCCCCATCAGGACCGTGGTACAGGCTGTAGCCGCCCCAGTCGTTATAGGCCTGCCACGTCGTGTCGGCAGACAGCAGGACCGTGGTGTCCCGGAAGGAAGGGCTCCGAACCACGAAGGGCACCCAGCGCTGACCGTCCTCATTGCTGAGCTTGATGACGTACTCCCCAGGGACCCACCCGGAGGTAGAGACCTTGAGGGCGACGGGCCACTCTGCCGTCAGGGTGCGCGTCGCTGCGTCCAGGACCTTCGCCGGGGAGGGGGGTGTGCCCTGGGCGACTCCGGCCCAGATGAGGCGCGCCCCGTCCCCGCGATACCAGCCAGCCCGAAAGACCTGAACCCTCACGTGGGGCCGTCGGCTGCCGATGTGCAGCGCGAGCATCTGCCCAGGGAGAACGCTGGCGGCTGAGGTGTAGCCGGCCAAGAGCAGCGGGTCGGCAACGCTAAGCAGGTTCCATGCCTGCGTGCCGGGCCGCTGCTCTTCGGCGGCGACACTCGTCGAGGCACCGGGGTTGACCAGCACTGGTCTCGGCACCCGGGGTGAATCAGTGATCCGGGCGCGTGAACTCGTCACCCCATGGGAGCAGCTAGAGAGAAGAGCGAGGGCAGTTAGCACGGCTAGGACCAGCCGTACCCAACGAGCCTCTGGCCTCAATGGACCGACACAGCACCGTTCATGGGGACAAGCTCCACCCACGTACGTCCCGGAGCGAGGGTCAGCGATCGCCCATTGCTCGCCACGAAGCGAAAGGGCGCCGCGACGGACGCACGCCTCCATGTCCCTGCTTCAACGACTCCGTTACGGAAAACCTGCATGGCTCCGTTCCCGTAGGCCAAGACGAAAGGGTCCTCGTTACCGGCGGCATCGCGTATGCCGGAGCCCATGACGTGGACGCGAAGGATGACCACGTTCACGGCAGAGACCTGCGAGCCGTCCGCGAGTAAATGCGCAGACCCGTTCTCCTTGCGCACGTAACTCCCGCCCACCCATGTCCACTGCGCTCGGGCAGCGCTTCCGATGACGACAGCGACCGAGCGCGCAGGAGTGGCTCCCGCGGTCAGCGCGCCGAAGGTGAACAGCTGCGGCGGCGCTGGTCGGCTCGGCCCGAGTCGGCCCCCTTCACCCCTGAGCGACGCAACTGAGGCGTAGACGTTCTCGGGAGCTCGGCGGGCGCTAGAGCGGTAGAACGGACGGGGGTCTGCGTCGTTGCTGATGAGGGTCGCCTTGGAGTACGCGCGAGCAGGGGCGATCTCACCTGACGCCGCGCCGGAGTAGGCGAACAAGCCTCCGTTGAGCGCCCGCAACAAGGCACCGTCGACCGGCCGCGCGGAACGTATTGGGCCGATCTTCGATGAGCTGTGGGAGTGGAAGACGGCCAAAAATCGGCTCAGGCCACCCTCCACAGGGCACTCGAAGACGAGATCGGCATCGTTGAGGCCTGACTGCGGCCGCGCGCCAGGTGCGTTGTCGACCTTGACGGACAAAGCAGGCGCCGTTGTCGGCGCAGCTGCCGGCATTCCCGACAGCGGCCAGGTAGCCGGGACGCGAGGGCGGGCCGCTGCCCCCGTTGTGCGCGACGGCGACGGCGTGCTCACCTGGGCGGCAGTGTGAGCCGCGGTGCCGGTGGAACAAGCGCCCGAGAAGGTCAGCAGGCCGAGCGCCGCCAAGGACGCGATGGCGCGACGCCCGGCCGTCGGGGAGTTCATGGCGTCAGGATAGGCAGAGGGGCACTTCGGCTCGCCGCGCCACGCCCATCTGGGACTACGCCAGTCAAGGTGGTTCAGGGGGCTGTCAGCCACCGCAAATTCAGCACTCGTCTCACTTCCCCTGCGGGGTCTGACATGAAGCCGTTGTGGCGCTCGGCAGGTGAGGAGGGTCGCTGCTCGTGGGGTGGGGACGTCAGGGGCAGGTGGCGCGGTAGCCAACTCCTCGTATGGTCTCTACGCGGTCGGTGGACGCGACCTGCTCGAGTTTGCGTCGGATGCGGGCGATGTACTGGTCGAGGGTGTTCTCGTGCACGATGGCGCCGTCCGGCCAGCCCGCACGTAGCAGCTCGCGGCGGCGAACGACCTCGTTCTGGCGACCAAGCAACGCCGCGAGCAACCGGAACTCGGTAGGCGACAGCAACACCGTGTGCCCGTCATGCGTCAAGGCGTGCAGGGCCGGGTTGAGTATTAGACCGCTAACGGTAGAGGTCGTCCTGTTCTCGGAATGCCGCAGTAGTACGCGCAGTCGTGCCAGCAGCTCTGCGAGGTGAAACGGCTTGGTCAGGTAGTCGTCGCCGCCTGCTGCGAACCCTGCGAGGCGCTCATGGACGGCCTCCTTCGCAGTGAGGAACAAGACGGGGGCCTTGATGCCTCGGGCACGGAGGGCGAGACACACATCGCGGCCGTCGGCATCGGGCAGCCCGATATCGAGGACGATGACGTCCGTCCGAAGCTCGGTACTGGCGAGGGCGGCTTTGCCGTCGCTAGCAGTGGTAACGGTCAGCCCATCCTCGCGGAGGGCCCGTGCTAGCACGTCACGAAGCGTGTGGTCATCTTCGACGAGCAGGACGTTGGACATACGACGAGGATCGCATGCGGACGTGCTGGTGATGGTGCTAGGGCGTGAAGGCCTAGTGGTTCAGCGGCTGCGCTGCCCCAACCGCCGCTGTACCGACTGCAGAGAGAAGAGGTCCAGCGTCAACCTGTCGGGGATCTTTCGTTCGGCTGCGCGCCCCGTGATCTTCTTGTTACACGGAGTGCCGAAGTCCTAGATAGAGCGCAGAGGCGAGCAACCGCGCCGCTGGGCGCGGCCCTCGCCTCTGCGCAGCGGGATGCGGCTAGCTGACGGTGACCGTGAGGACGCTGCTGTGCGACGGCTTGTAAGACTTGGTTCCGGCGAAGACGATCTCGTATTGCTCCTTCTGGCCCTTCTTGACTCGAGGGGTCACGTGCCAAGAGGCGGCACGCTTCGCAAGCAGGTCCGGCCTTTCAGGGCTGCCGAGCGGGTCATGACGTGGAAATGACAGCTGGTTCTTCACCGGCCCTAGGCCGGGCAGAGCACTTGGTGTCAGTATTCGCGGCCGGCCCAGGCTGGCGCTGTCCACGGTTCATGGAGGGCAGCAGTTGTCCTGCCAAAGTCCGGCCGGCGGCGTCAGAGTGGGCTACTTACGCCGGGGCAAAGAGAATGTCCTGCCGCCGCGCTTGGTAAGCGCGACCACGGCCGCGTCGAGGCGTTGCGTGAGGGAAAGGACCTGCTCCTCCAGCTCTGCCACCCGACGCTCAAGTGCTCCGTCCACGGGTGCGCTGACAGGCATTTGCGTGACCGTTTTGGCCCGCTCGGATGCGCTCACAGGCCTCAGCTGGGAGGCCGGGGCGATCTTGGCGGTCGGTGACTTCCCGACCGCGCCCTTGTTCGGCGGTGGTTTTGTGGCGTTGGTCTTCGTAGATGCTTCCTTCTTGCCTGCCTGGCCTCTGCGATGGGTCTTCTCGTAAGCGGCGACGATGTCCTTGGGGAGCCGACCCCGCTCTGACACGGGCATGCCCTGATCCTTGGCCCAAGCTCGGATGTCACTGGTGTCTGGGGTGCTCATGTGCATCAGTCTCGCAGTTGTCAGGCGCATGTCAGCCCCGGCTACGTCAATCGGCCACGATCCGAGCCCGGGCTCAGGACTCCGACGCTGGCTGGGCTGATTGAGATCCGCCATCAGAAGCTGGGCGGCGTCCGGCATGGTCCTGCAACAGCCGCTGACCTTGTTCTGCGTCAGCATGAGATCTACGCAAGGCGACCAGGTGCATTTTGGCATTACGTCGAGCCCGTGCCTGAAGGCTGAGCAAGCCGACGAGGTGTGACATGGGCACTCCGATGCATAGAGACGGCTGAGTGCTGCTCAACCACCTCGCGAGGCGCACGGTGTCCCGCAGCACGCGTGCAGCTATGTTAACCGCAGAGAGGCCCTTTCGGACAAGTAGGTCTATTTCACCCCAGCGGGTGCGGAACTGAACAGATGTGACCGCGGCGCACTCAACCACGAATCGGCGCCGCGCTGAGCGCTTGGCTCGCGAGGTTGGTCGCTGAGCTCGCAGAGGCTGCAGATCGCCAGGGGATAAGGAAACGCATCCAAAGCGACAGCGAGCTGGTAGCCCTACGTGTCATTCCTGTGGCGCGCTTGACCCCCCTCGCTCGTCCGTTGCGAGGCTGCTGGAGGCGTCGTGTCGGTCGCGCCGCTGGGGTCGCAGCGTGGGTCCGACAGCGGCTGCAAGAACACCAGAGTTCGGCAGCAGGACGAGCCCGTCGCTGGTCTGCAGGTGAACATAGGTGAGGCCGATGCTCACGACGCGGCCCGAGTACGGGCCGGCGAGGGCGCCGCTGCGAACAGTGATGTCATGCCCAACCTGGAAGGGTCGGTTCAGGAGCAGCACTATGCCTGCGACGACGTTGCCCAGCGACTGCTGCGCCGCTACACCGAGGATGACCCCCGTGACCGCTCCGGACACGAGCAGCCGCGCCGGTGATACGCCGAGCACGGCAAGCATCGCGAACGCCGTCAGTGCGTAGCCGCCGAGAGTGACCAGGAGCCCGACCACATTGGCGTGGGCGTCACCGAAGCGGACTCTGCTGACGTTGGCGACTTCAATGGCTGCGCTGCGCACTGTGAGGACGGCGAGGGCGACGAATGCCGCCGCGCTGGCGATGACGGCGAGGGCTTCGACGGGTGAGTTCCAGCTGAGGTCCTCGTACTGGTGCACGGCCGACGCCACGGCGAGCGCTGCGGCTCCGAACAACATTGCTCGCTTGAAGTCAGGTCGGAAACGGTTCGTCAGTGGACGGCTGGTCGTTCGCGGGTCAGGATCGGGCGGTGCAGACGTGTGCAAGGAGGCTCCTCAAGAGTGGGGCCGGAGTCGCGGGAGGCAGACCGCGCCAGAATGCGTCGGGCGTGCAAGGCGTCGTATGTCCAACGTAACCGCGCCTTTCGCGCAACCCGCCATCGCGCGCCGTGACGACCACCACAGAGCGGTCGTTCCACGTGGCAGGGAACTTCATGACAGGTTGCGTCGTCCCACTGGCTGTTGACTGCAATGTGCGCGCGGGAGGAGTCATGCAGCCGTCGCGTGGTGACACGCTCGATGTTGTTCTTCTTGTGCTGGCAGCCCTGTCCGCCGTCCGCGGCTACCGGCGCGGGTTGCTCTACAGCCTGTTCAGCAGTGCCGGGTTCGTTCTCGGCGCGATCGTTGGCTCCCGGGTCGCGCCGTCCTTGGTGAACGCACTCCTGACTGCGCAGCGAAGCACGCTCGCAGCCGACAAGGCGGTGCTGCAGCGCGCACTGACCGTCGTGGTGGTTCTCGCGGTAGCGGTCGCGGCTGAGTACATCGCTGGTCGAGTCGCGGCGCCGATACGTCAGGCGCTGCGAATGACACCGGTCGGTCTGGTGGACGGAGCCGGTGGCGCCACGCTGTCAGTGTTGGGGGTGTTGCTGATCGCATGGATGATCGGGACCGCACTGGGGACGGCCCCGTACCGGAGTGTCGCCCGGCAGATCCACCGCAGTAAGGTCTTGGCGGTCGTCAACGTGTTCGTCCCCACGGGCGCGCGTGGACAGTTCACAGCCTTGCTGCACGGCCTCGAGGCGCACAGCTTCCCAGCGCTGACTGACCCACTTGGGTCGTTGCCTCAGCTGCTCGCTCCCGTTGCGCCGCCTGACGCGGGTGTCGTCCCCGGCGCCCTGCGTGCGGCAGGGTCAAGTGTCGTGAAGATCGTCGGGGAGGCCCCGGAGTGTTCGCGGCAGTCAGAGGGCAGCGGCTTCGTCATCAGTCCTGACCACATCATGACGAACGCTCATGTTGTCGCGGGTCTCCGCAGTCTCACCGTGACGACCCCCGGCCCGGACAGTCGGACTCTGACTGGTCGGGTGGTGCTGTTCGACTCCCGCCGTGACGTGGCGATCGTCGCCGTCCCCGGACTCGCCCGGAAGCCACTGAGTTTCGCGGGAACGGCGCAGCGCGGCGCGAGCGGGGTTGTCGTCGGCTACCCGGAGAACGGGCCGTTCACGGCCGTCCCAGCCCGCGTCGAAGGCCGACAGCAGATCAGTGGACCAGACATCTACCAACAGGCGACGGTGACCCGTGACATCTACTCACTCCGGGCGAACATCCGGCCGGGTAACTCTGGTGGGCCTTTGCTCACGCCGCTCGGGCTCGTTGACGGGGTCGTCTTCGCGGCGAGCACCGACACCGCCGATGAGGGGTATGCGCTCACAACCGGCGAGGTCGCGCCCGATCTGGCAGCAGGCCGCGGTGCGACCGGAGCGGTCTCTACCCGCGGTTGCGACTAGACGGACGGCGCAGGGCGCGCGCTGTTGCTGGTCGCGGCGGTCTGGTCCTGAACCCCGGGCTGGCCGACCCAGACCCGCCTGGAGTGCGACCGGGTGATGGCGGCGGGGTGGTCCCACGCGTTGTGATCGGTGTTGGCACTGGCGTTGGAGCCGGTGAAGGCGCGTGAGGCGACGGGGTCGTGGGAGTGATGAACGTCGGTGCCTGCGTGGGACGGGTCACCCCGATCGCGTCTGGAAGGGCAATGAGGGGCAGCGCACCGGAAGCCTCGGTCATTGCTCTTTGCCAGATCAGCGCAGGCAGGGTTCCGCCGTAGACCGGACTGACGCCTTGTACGACTCCCAACGGTCGGGAGGGTCCGTTCGGGTCTCCAATGACGACGGCACCGGCCAGTTGGGTGGTGAAGCCTACGAACCATGCAGCGGCCTCGTTGTTCAGCGTGCCGGTCTTGCCGGCTGCGTCGCGACCGGGTAGCCCCTTGCCGAATGCGGTCGCGCCGTGCTGCTCGAGGACGCCGCGTAGGACGCCCGTGACGGTGTCGGCGATCTGCGGTTCGAGGGCTTGCCTGCAGCTCTGTGAATTGACCAGGTCTTGTCGCGTCGTTCCAGGTCGGGCGATGGTCACGACGCCGTACGGGTCGCAATACTTGCCGTGGGCCGCCAGGGCTGCGTAGGCAGAGGCCTCTTCGAGAGGGCTCACGCCGTCAACGGCACCGAGGGTGAGCGACAACGATCGGGGGCTGAGGGAAGCGAACGCCGCTCTTCGTATCCCGAGGGACTCGGCCGTGGCGATGATCGGGAGAATGCCCAGGCGCTCTTCGAGCTGGATGTAGTAGGTGTTCACGGACTTCCAGGTCCCAGCGACGGCGTCATATGTGGCGGCCTCAGCTGGGTCGCTGTTCTGGTACCCCCCGGGGCAGTTGCTGCCGACTTTGACCGTAGGGACGTCCCACAGCGTGGGGTCAGGCTTGAGACACCTCGGGGCGTAGAAGCTCGTGGAGAGCGGGAGTCCTTGCTGGAGCGCCGTCACAAGGGTGAAGACCTTGAACGTGCTTCCGCCTTGGAAGATGGGTCGGTAACCGAGGTAGCCGAGTCGGGTGTGCTCGGGGCCAGGGCCAGGTGCATAGCTGCGGTTGGCAGCCATCGCCAGGACCTTGCCGGTTCCCGGTTCGACGATCACGATGATGGCTGTCGCGTGGTCAGATCTCGGTACCGTGGCGTCTACCGCGCGCTGCGCGGCCGCCTGTACGACGGGGTCGAGGGTTGTCCTGATGGTGAGGCCGCCCGTGAACAAGGATCGGTCACGCAGGGCTTGGGTGGAACCTAGTCGCTCATCGGCACGCAGCTGCGCCCGAACCCAGTCGCAGTAGAAGGGCGCCGTCGAGGCCTCGCAGGCGTCGACGACCGTCTTGGAAGGCTGTCGTTTCACTCCTAGCCGCGCCGTATCGGCCGCACGCCACTGGGTTCTGGTGATCATGTGCTCGTTCAGCATCCGGGTGAGGACGATCGTGCGCCGTGCGATGGCCGCCTGAGGATGCCGCTCTGGATCGAACAGCGATGGAGAGTTGACCATCCCTGCAAGGAGCGCGGCCTCAGGGAGGGTCAGACGCGACGGCGGGATGCCGAAGTAGTGGTGTGATGCGGTGGCGATCCCGTAGGCGCCTTCGCCGAAGTAGGCGATGTTCAGGTAGTCGGTCAGGATCTGCTGCTTGGTCTCTCGATGCTCCAGCGCCAGAGCAAGCCGAGCCTCCCGCAGCTTGCGCTGGTAGCTGGTGCGGCTGGTGACCGCCGCCCGCTGGGCGGGTGTGAGTGCGCCTTCGAGCAGCGCGAGCTTGACGTACTGCTCCGTGAGCGTCGAAGCGCCCTGCTCGTTGCCTCCTCGGCTGTTGTGAACCGCGGCGCGCAGCAGCGCACGGAAGTCGACCCCGTGGTGGAGGTAGAACCGGGCGTCCTCAACGGCCACGATCGCCTGCTGCACCACAGGGGCAACGGCACCCAGTGAAACAACGGTCCGATCTTCCGGCCCGTGCATGACGGCCAGCGCCTTTCCGGTGCTGTCGAGCAGAACACTCCGCTGGGCCAGCACGACCTGGGGCAGGCGGGCGGGCAGGTGTTCGAACTGATCGGCTGCGCTCTGGCCGATCAGGCCGAGGCCGATGACGACGGGCGCCAAGATGCCTGCAAGGACCAGGCTGGACAGACTCACAAGGGCCAAGACCGCCGGTCCACGGGGCCTCGGCCCGTGGTTGCGCATACGCCTCCTTCGTCGTACCCCGACCTACGACCCTAGGGCTGCTGAGGCCCGTGTAGACCGCCGATCTGCTCGGTAGGACTCAGGCTCCGCACAGGCGCGGGTCGGCAGAAAAGAAGTGGAGATCTCGAGGTCAGCCGGCGAGACGAACAGCGCCGTCGTAGTGCTGCTCCCAGTAGCCGGCCATGGAGCCGTACTGCACGTCGGTGCCGCTGTGGGGTGCGTGGATGAACTGGCCGCTGCCGACGTAGATCCCAACGTGTCCCAGATTGTCGAAGAACACCAGGTCGCCGGGCTGAAGGTCGGACCGTGCGACGTGGCGGCCTTGGTTGTACTGGTCGGCCGCGTGATGAGGAATGCTGATCCCGGCCTGCGAGTAGGCGTACATCGTCAGGCCCGAGCAGTCGAAAGAGTTCGGTCCGGCAGCTCCGTACTCGTACGGCTTGCCCAGCTGGTCGCGAGCTGCGCTGACAGCGACTTGGGCTGCGCCACCGCTGTAGTGATGGGGCGGCGGGGCCGTAGCGGGTGCGGGCTCGGGAGAGACCGGCTGGGCGATGAAGCTCGCCGAGGCGGCCGCGGCTGCGTGCGACTGGGCGGCGAGGTCGGCGGCAGCCGCTACGGCGGCGCGCCGCTCAGCAGCCGAGCGGGCCGCCGCGACCAGCTGCTGCTGCGTGACCTCGAGCGCCTTCAGGACTTGCTGAGCCTGCACCGCCGCCGACACGACCTGCGCCTTGCTGGCGGCGAGCGCAGCGAACGCGGCGGCGGCGTCAGAGGCTGCTCTTCGTGCATCGCCGGCGACGGCGGCCTCTCGATGCCGTGCGGTGGCCAGCGCGCCAAGGACCCTGTCCTGGACCTTGGAGATGTGGTCGAGCGTGCCGATCTGGTCCAGCAGCAGGCCGGGACTGTTCCCCGCCATCAAGCGAAGGGTGGGACCCGCGGTTCCGTTGATGTAGGCGGAGGCAGCGACAGCACCGATCTGTCGTCGCATGCCCGCGAGGGCTGCTGACTCCTTGACCAGCGCGGCCTTGGCCTGAGCCGCGTTGAACTGCGCCGTCGCCAGCACCTCGCGGCCGGCGTCGTACCGCTCGGCAGCAGCCTCCGCCTGTCTGTTGAGCTGGGCGAGCTTGGCCTGGCTGCTGCGGATCTGCTGGGCGATGTCGGCGTGCGCGACGGGTGCCGCGACGAACCCGACACTCGTCACGGCCGCCGTCGCGGCGACGAGGCCCAGGAGGGTGCGACGGGCAGGACCAAGGTGCGGTGCAGGCAAGGCTCACATCTCTCGCTCAGACGCCTACCAGGTCAGCTGACGGGCTCGGGCCGCGAGTGCCCTACGCCAAACGCTCTGGCGATTCGCCCCAAGTGATCGGGTCCCCGGCTCCTCGATCGCTCGAGGATTCGGCGTGGGGCGCCGGGCTCGCGCGTTGGGCGCGAGCTCCCTTTGCCTTGTGCTTCACCTTAGTGCGAGGGCAAGGCAGACAGGGGCGCCCGGTCGGGCCGGATCCTGATGGCCACCTGAACACCTCGTTCGCTCCACGCGGCGCCTGTCGGTTTTTCACTCCCACAGGGGCCAGGATCGGTCATGCGGGTCCTGATCCTGAGGCGGCGCTGAGAACCAGGCCCACCAGACCTGTGGCTCGGTGAGACCCGGACAGTCAGACTCATCCCGGGCGACCGCCAGGGAGTCACGGGTCAGAGGGGAGTCGCGTGAGCACCAGAGCGTCGACGCTCGTCATCGTGCCCGCCTTCCAGGAGGAAGGGTCTGTAGGCCTGGTGGTTCACGCACTGCGCCGGGTGGTGCCTGAGGCGGATGTCCTCGTGGTGGACGACGGCAGCCTTGACGACACGGGTGGTGTCGCCGAGCGGGCGGGTGCTCGCGTGCTGACTCTGCCGTACAACCTCGGCGTCGGCGGGGCGATGAGGGCGGGCTTCAAGTACGCCCTGCGCTACGGGTATGACGCCGCTGTGCAGGTGGATGCGGATGGGCAACACGACCCTGAGGACGTGCGGCGCCTTCTGGCGGGGCTCCGGGACAGCGATGTCGTGATCGGCGCGAGGTTCGCCGGCGTCGGTAGCTATCACGTGAAGGGCCCGAGGCGGTGGGCGATGGTGTTCCTCGCGAGGGCGCTTTCACGGGCGACAGGCGTGACCCTGACTGATGCGACGTCGGGCTTCCGAGCCTGCAACAGGCGAGCCATGACGCTATTCGCGCGCTACTACCCCGTGGAGTACCTGGGGGACACCGTGGAGGCACTCCTGATCGTGGCTCGCACGAACCTGACGGTGAGCCAGGTCCCCGTAGACATGAAGGAACGAACGTCCGGAAGACCCAGTGCAGCCCCCTTCCAGGCAGCCGTCTATCTCGGTCGGGCCGTGCTCGCCCTGGCCTTGGGACTCATCAGGAAGTGGCCGTCCGAGGGGATCGGACCCCTGCCCACCGAGCAGGTGGTGTCGAGGTGAACGACCGCGTCCTTCCCCTGGTCAGTGCGGCCGTGACGTTGCTCGTCATGCTGGACCTTCTGCGACGACGACGACTTCGGGAGAAGTACGCAGTGCTCTGGCTGGTGGTCAGCGGCTTCGTTGCGTTGTTCGCCCTGCTGCCAGGGACACTGACGGCGCTGTCCCGAGCGGTAGGTGTGAAGACTCCCGTCAACCTGCTGTTCTTCAGCGCGGTCCTGGTCCTGCTCGTCGTCTGCGTTCAGCTCAGCTACGAGATCAGCCGCCTCGAGGACGAGACCCGCTGCCTGGCGGAAGAGCTGGGGATTCTGCGTCTGGACGTGCAGGACATTCGACGCGCACCACCGGCCCTCTGAAGGTGACAGTCAAGATCGACGTCGTGGTCGTCGCCTACGGCGAGGAGCCGTATCTGTCGGACTGCGTCGACAGCCTGCTCGCCTCAGTGGATGTCGACCTCCAAGTTGCTGTTGTCGACAACGGCTGCACACGCGCGGACCTGACGTCCATCGTCTCGCGCGGGGAGATCGTCCTCGTCTCCCCAGGGGTGAACCTGGGGTTCTCGGAGGGCTGCAACGAGGGAGCGCGCCGTCTCACCGGCGATGTGATCGTGCTCGTGAACAGCGATGCTGTTGTGGCGCCGGACGCGCTGAGCGAACTGGCCGCCGCGTTGTCCCCCGCCGTCGGCCTGACGACGGCGTGCGTCCTGCAGGCGGACCACCCCGAACTGGTGAACTCGGCCGGCAACCCTATGCACTTCCTTGGCGCTAGCTGGTCCGGTGGTCACGGTCAGCCTCGTAGCCAGCATGAGGTCGCGCGAGACGTCGTCAGTGCCAGCGGTGCGGCTTCCGCCATCACTCGCGCGCTCTGGGAGGAGCTCGGTGGCTTCGAACCGAGCTTGTTCATGTACTGCGAGGACGCCGACCTCAGCCTGCGGGTGTGGCAGCAGGCCAAACGGGTTCGTTACGTCCCGACGGCCCAGGTGTGGCACCACTACGCCTTCGAGAGGAACCCCAGGAAGCTCTACTTCCTGGAGCGCAATCGACTCGTCGTGGTGCTGACGGTCTTCCAGCGTCGGACACTCCTGGTGCTGCTCCCGGCTCTGGTGGCCGCCGAAGTCGGTCTGATCGTGTCGGCGGCTGCCGAGGGCAGGCTGCCCGACAAGCTCCGGTCTTACGGCTGGATCCTCCGCCACCGCCGCTACCTCCGGCGACGACGCGCCCGTGTTCAGTCAGCCCGGATCGTCTCGGACCGCGTCTTTGCTCCGCTGCTGTCGGGACGGCTCGACTCGGAACTGGCCGCGGGGAGGGCCGTGGGCCTCGCGAACGCGGTCCTCCCGGCTTACTGGCGCCTCGCCCGACGGTGCCTGTGAAGATCCGCTACGGCGCCACCGTCGGCGCCGGACTCGTCCTGTTCGGCGTCTCGTCCTACCTGTTCTTGGGCATGGCAGCCAGGGCCTGCCACCCCACGCGGTTTGCCGCTCTCTCGGTTCTCTGGCTCCTCACGGTGACCGTCGGCATCGGGCTCTTCCTCCCGCTCGAGCAGGAGCTGGCGCGGAGCGTCGCGGAGCTGCGCGCCCACGAGCGGCCCGTTCGTCCCGTCCTCAACGCCGGGCTGCGGGCAGCGATGATCATGCTCCTCGCGGTGGGAGCGGCTTCGCTCCTGGCGCTCTCTCCGCTGCACCGCGCTCTCGGGCGCGACTTCGGCATGGTCGCGGCCGTCGAGCTCAACCTTGTGGCTCAAGCTATGGCTTACGTGCTTCGCGGGGTTGCCGCCGGCGGGGCCAGGTACGGCGCCTATGCGGCGCAGCTCGCCTTGGAGGGCCTGCTGCGCGTCGTTGCCGCTGCAGCGCTTGCCCGTGGGGGCGTGCACGCCGCAGCCCCCTTCGGCTACGCCCTCGCAGGCTCAACTGCGCTGTCCGTCTTGCTCGTCGCGCCGCGATTGGCCTTCCTCATGCCCGCGCGGGAGGGGAGCCCCGACCGGCGTCGGTTTGGTGCGAACCTGCGCTGGCTGGTCCTTGCTGCCTTCGCCTCCCAGGCACTCGCCAACAGCGCCCCCCTCTTGGTCTACGGAAGGGTTCCAGCCGACTCGGCTCAAACAGCGCGGTTCTTCGCAGCGCTGCTCGTGGCACGGATCCCGCTGTTCCTGTTTGCTGCGGTTCAAGCCGTGCTGCTGCCCGGACTGGCAGCTGCGCTGGCCCGAGGCGACGATCAAGGATTCTCCGCCTCTCTGCGGCGGGTGGAGCTCGCCGTGCTTGCTCTCGGGGGCTCGGCCGTCTTGGTCACGGCCGCCGCGGGCGGTCCAGTGCTCCGCTGGGTGTTCGGACAGGACTACCAGATCAGCGGAACCACGCTCGTACTCCTGGCCCTGGGGTCGGCGTTGTTCGTGATCGCGAACGTCGAGGGGCAAGCCGCTCTTGCACGGCGAAGGCATCGGGCCATCGCCGGCACCTGGACGGTTGCCTGTGCCATAGGTGTGGGCGTGGCGTGGCTTCCGGGTGACGTGCTGCGTCAGGTCTCGTTGGCCTTTGTCGTAGGGAGCGTCTTCGCGGTGCTCGCCTTGTTGCCGCTCGCTCGTGTCCGCGGGCGCGAACGTCGCGAGGCGCGGAGGGTCCTGGTGTGAAGGTCCAGGGGTTGCCTCGTCCGGGATCCGCTGCGATATTCCCTGCGCTGGTCATTTCGGTTTTCTCAGCCCTTATCGGGCTCGCCCTCTGCGGCACCTCAAGCAGTCGATTGTGGAGCTTCCTCTAAGGGCGCGACCCGACCCGCGTCTCCTGTGGGGAACCGCCCGAGTTCTGCGGGCCGATAAGTGGTACGTCGATACCCCGCTCGTCCTGCGCAGCCAGGCCCATCGATGGACGCGAGGACGAACGTGGTCGAAGAAGCCTCCAGTCGTCCCATGTGAAGAACATTGGCCGTGGCTCCATCGCGCCAGGCGCATCGAGGGGGTCAGCCGGTCACCGGGCTGTTAGAGACCCGCTCCTGGTCGAGGCGCGTGGCCGTCAACGACAGTGTGCATGACTGCGAATGTGGCACCAGACGTTCAGCCCATTTGCAGAACCCACCTGCTTCCTTCGGATGTGCCCACACACGAGCCGGTTGCCACCACTGCGAGCGACAGCTACACGCAAAGGCTGGAAGCGCTGTCCGGCTCGCGCTGGAAAACCCTGCTTGACGTTCAGCGTCCCTACCGCTGGAACCTTCGAGGCCTGGCTCCGGGCCGGGTCCTCGACATCGGCTGCGGGCTGGGGCGGAACCTTGTCCATGTGGACGGCAACGGCGTCGGCGTCGATCACAACGCTCGGTCTGTCGACGCGGCGAGGGCCCGCGGCCTCGAGGCGTATCTTCCCGATGAGTTCGCCATCAGCCGGCATGCTCGGCCGGCCGCGTTCGACTCTTTGCTGCTCGCTCACGTTCTCGAGCACGTCTCCGAGGCCACGGCCCTTGAGCTGCTACGGCGCTACATCGGCTTCGTACGGCCCGGGGGGAAAGTCATCGTGATCACGCCTCAGGAGCGGGGGTTTGCCAGCGATGACACCCATATGAGGTTTGTCGACTCGGCCGCAGCCGAAGCGCACTTCGTCGAGGTGGGGATCGAGCCGATGTCGCACTACTCCTTCCCGTTACCTCGACCTGTGGGGAGGGTGTTCCGCTACAACGAGTTCGTCACGATCGGAAGAGTCAGCACGACCGCTCCGGTGTGACGACACCCCTCCCCGGGCAGGGTTTGCTTGGCTGAACGAGGTCACTGCAGGTTCAGGGGGGCGCTATAGGCCGCGTCGGCTTGCGCGGCGGTCAGCGTCTTGATGGCGACCAGGCGATCGAGAACGTGCCGCTGTCGCGACTTCGCCAGATCTCGATGCGAGTAGGGGTCGTATGCCGAGGGAGCCTGCACCAGGCCGGCCAGCACGCTCGCCTGCGCCCAGGTGAGGTCCGCAGGCGCGACTCCGAAGTAGCCGCGCGAGGCCGCTGGCAGCCCGTAGAAGCCGTGCCCCAAGTAGACCTCGGACAGGTACATCTCGAGGATCTGAGACTTGCTGTACTGCGCTTCCAGCTTGAACGACAGCACGACCTGCTCGACCTTGGCAGGCAGGCTGTTGCTCGTGTAGAGGTTCTTCGCGAGCTGCTGATCCAGCGTGGCGCCACCGAAGTCGTGGTGGCTGCCGCTGATGGCAGACATGGCCGCCCGCACTACGCCCAGGGCATCGAGTCCATGATGGCGGTAGAACCGACTGTCCTCCGTGGCGATCACAGCGATCCCGACCTTGTCTGGGCGGGGTACCGCATGCGGGTCTTTCGCACCGTGAGAGGCAAGCCGGGCTTCGATGCGGGCCTCTGCGTCGTCCACCGAAGGTGTCAGGGGCCAGAGAACTCCCACGGCGACGAGAGGAAGGACAACGACCGCAGTGAGGAGGACGAGCAAGACGCGTCTGGCTCGACGTCCACGGCGGCGGCCCGGGCGAGGTCGCGACGACGGGGAGGGCCGGACGTCGATGTCCTGCCTCACACGAGTCTGCCTGCACGCGAGAAAGCGCTCATCGTGTTCATCATGGGTACAACGCCACAACGGAACCATCCGTGCCGACGGGGGGAGTCGGCTCCGTCACAACTTCCTGAGCGCGTTGCTCCTGCCACAGGTGAGGGCCGGCGATGGATTGCCCTCGTCGGCCCTGGGCATCTGAGGTTCATGGTCCTTGATCGAGCGATCGCGTGAGCCCCCCGGAGGTAGCCCACCGCCCAGCGGCAAGCCGAGGGTTGCACGCGCTGGGCGAGATGTCTCAGAGCAGCGCCGCGAGTGTGGTCGCCGCAGTGGTGAGCGTGGCCTTCCTGGTGGCGGCGCTGCTGGCTCCCCGGGCAACTCCTCTGCTGACAGCCTTCGAGGCTCTGGCGGCCGCGGTGACGCTCGTGATGGTGTTCGCCCTGCAGCACACCCAGGCGCGTCAGCAGGCAGCGATCCAGCGAAAGCTCGATGAGATCCTTCGGGTGCTTCCGGGGGCCGACAACCGGCTGCTTCAGGTCGAGACGGCCTCCGAGCTAGAGCTCGCTGCGCTCGGCGAGCACCACTTACAGGTTCGGAGCGAAGCTCTCTCAGAACAATCGGGAGTCGGATGCGTCAGCGATGGTGGATCTCCGCCGACCTGACGGCCTCGACACAGAGACCTCGCAGGCCGGGCATGTCCTCGAGCTCGATGCCCAGCTTCGCCGCCGCCTTCTGCAGCGCGTGCTCCAGGTCGGTGGCCCGCTTGAGGTAGGTAGGCTGCCGCTTGTCGCACACGACGACCAGGCGGACGTTGTTCTGATGAGCTGGCGTCTCGGAGTTCATAGCGGGCAGAGTCATCCGTCCATTCTCGACCCGACCGGTCCAGCTGTCGGCGCGGACGCGCCGACAGCTCGCTACCTCCTGCGGGATTCCCTACGGGTGCTGTGTTGCGCAATATGGGCTCGCAAGCCCAGACGGCTGTGGGGGACACGCGCCTTGGGCGAACCACAGAACCGCGTCGCGCAGAGCCGGGCGCCAGACCCGGAAGGTGTGGCCGCCGGCGCGGAGGATGACCTGCGGGTGGCCTCCCAGTGATGCGTCCAGTTGGGCGAGCTGTTTGGCGCCGGCGGCGACGGGATCCTGACGTCCGACATCGAGTCGCAGAGCCACTCTGCGCGCCGCCGGCTCGTGGTTCAGAAGCCACGCGGGAGTGTGGGTGTTGATCGCCGAGGTGAGGTTCGGGGGGTCCTCGAACAGATCCTTGAGGCTCCCATAGGCGTAGGTCGGTCTGATCAGCGGAGACAGTGCCGCGACCTTGGAGAACAGCATCGGGTGGCGAAGGCTGATGCTGAGCGCGCAGTATCCGCCGGCCGAGTTGCCGGCGAGGCCCCGGTACGCCCAATCGGCACGGGTGCGGAGGACGTGGTCGATGGTCGGGACCACGTCCTGAACCAGGTAGCTCTCTGCAGGCAAGCTACGCCGGTCAACGCACTCGGAGTCATCGAGCCAGCCCTTGGACATCCTTGGCGCGACGAGGATGGCGGGGAAGCCCCGGCGGGCGGCGCCAAGGCCAGCGACGGCAGCTTCGCCACCGCGGAACCAGTCGAGTGGCACACCCGGCGAACCGTGCAGCAGGTACAGCGCCGGAAAGCGCTGTGACGGGTTCTCGAAGTACTGAGGTGGCAGGTAGACCAGCGCATCGCGGGCAGGGGCGCCGCTCCGTGCACCGCTGATCCTGAGCGTGACGACGGCTCCGCGTGGGTGCGGGCCCGTCGCCGACAGCGTGGCGACGGGCCAGGGCCACGCACCGACGAGGTCCCCGGCCTGTGGCAGGTAGCCGAAGTAGGAGTTCGCGTACTGGGCCATCGCCACCAGCAGTGCCAGGAGGGCCAGAGCTCTGCCACGGTGCCGACCGAGACGAGGTGCCGACCGGAGCATCAGGACCAGTGCGACAGCGAGCGGAGGCACGGCGAACCAGGGGCTGCCCAGCGACCAGGACGCCATCGGATCCTCCAGCTTCGGACAGGCACGCTAGTGCTCGGAGCCCCACTGCCTACCGACATACTCGCCTCATGCGCGGGTCCTGGCACGGTGACGGTCGCCCGGTGGCGCTGTTGCACGGGCAGCCGGGGCGGGGCAGCGAGTGGGACCCGGTCGTGGCGGCGCTCAAGGGTCTCCGTGTGGTCGCTCCCGACAGGCCGGGGTATGACGGCACCTCGGCGCAGGACTTCGCCGGCAATGCCAGTGCCCTGGCGGCTCTGGCGCGCGCGTCGGATGTGGAACGGCTCGTCGTCGTCGGCCACTCTTGGGGCGGAGGGGTGGCACTGGAGCTCGCACTGAACCATCCGGAGCTGGTCGCTGGCCTGTGCTTGATCGGAAGCGTCGGAAGTCCGCTCGCCATCCATCCGACTGACCGATTGCTTGCCCTACCGGGCATCCGACGCTTGGCTGGCGTCGTGGTCTGTGGCTCGGCAGTGCTGTCTCCACGATCGTTCGTAGCGGCTACAGGCAGCAGCCTGCCCGCGACAGACCGAAGGCAGGTCCGTCGAGCCGGAATGCGCTGGTTGCGCGAAGGCGCGGCGTCGTCCTTCGCGCTCGAGCAGTCGTATCTGGTGCGGGACAGCGCGGATCTGGCTGCGCGGCTGGGTGAGGTCGAGGTGCCCTCGCTCGTCCTCACCGGGGGGTCCGACCGAACCGTGTCCCCTGCTGCTGCGGCTGACCTGGCCGCCCGCTTGCCGCGGAGCCAGCTGCGCACGGTGCCGGGCGGCCATCTGCTTCCCGCCGAGGCTCCGGACCTGGTCGTCGCGGCAGTTCAGGAGATCGTCAGCCACGCGTTCTGGTAGCGGCATGACTCGGTGTCGCTTCTCAGCGTCGACATAGGCTCGGCCACCTACCCTGCGCCTATGGGCCCTTATTCCACCGGCGACCAGGGAGCAGCGTGGTCTGAGCGGCAGGGCGGTCCCAGCGCTGATCATGGGCGCCGGCCATGGGTCCCGATTGCCGCGTCGCTGGCGTGCGCCTTCATCGGGCTGCTCGATCTCGTGAGCGCCTTGACCAAGTCCCAGGCGAGTCGTCTGCACCGGCTTCGAGAGTACGTGCCCGGTGGGCTCTCGCACGTGAGTACTGCTGCGACGTTGGTCGTCGGTGTTCTGCTGGTCTTGCTGGCCCATGGGTTGCGGCGGCGCAAGCGCCGGGCCTTCCGGCTTACGGTCGTGCTGTTGTCCGCGAGCGTCGCACTGCACATCTTGAAGGGCCTCGATGTCGAGGAGGCGCTTGTTTCCTTGGTTCTGCTCGTCGGGTTGCTCGTCGTGCACCGCGACTTCTACGCCCGCGCGGATCCACGTACCCGCTGGAGGGCCTTGGGGGTTGGGCTGCTGCTGCTCTTGGTCAGCTACGTGCTCGGCGTGTGCTTCATCGCCCTGCGACAAGACCGCCTTGCTAGTGCCTTCAACCTGCTCACGACGTCCAGGCACGTTCTCGACGGTCTCGTCGGTCTGAACGGACCGCTGCAGTTCACGCCCGATCACCGGGGTCAGGCCACTGCCGATCTGGTGGGCGATGCACTGCTTGCGCTCGGGGCGTTCAGTGGCGCCAGCTTCCTCTACCTGCTGCTGCGACCGGGCACACCCCTCCCGCGGCTCACCGACGACGACGAGAGAGGAATGCGCAAGCTGCTGGCCGTGCACGGCAGACGGGACGCGTTGGGCTACTTCTCGCTTCGTCGGGACAAGAGCGTGGTCTGGTCGCAGACCCGCAAGGCGTGCATCGCCTACCGGGTCGTTTCCGGTGTGATCCTCGCCAGTGGGGATCCGCTCGGTGATCCCGAGGCCTGGCCAGGCGCGATCAAGGCTTTTCTCGAGCTTGCCGATGAGCATGCCTGGGCGCCTGGGGTGATGGGCTGCAGCGAGGCAGCGGGCACAGCCTGGACCCGGGCCGGCTTGACAGCCCTCGAGATGGGGGACGAAGCCGTCGTCGAGGTGGCTGACTTCAGCATCGAGGGGCGTGCGATGCGCAAGGTCCGCCAGGCTGTAGCTCGGGTTGAGCGCGCGGGTTATGTCACGACCGTCAGCCGCGTGGTTGACCTTCCGGAAGACACCCGACTGCACCTGCGCCGGCAGGCTGAAGCCTGGCGTGGTGCGGAGACCGAGCGCGGCTTCTCGATGGCCCTGGGCCGGTTCGCGGACCCGCAGGATCCCGACTGCGTCGTCGTGATGGCGTGCAAGGAAGGGCAGCTGAGGGCGTTCCTGCACTTCGTACCCTGGGGCAGTGATGGATTGTCGCTGGACCTTATGCGGCGCGACCGCACAGCTGAGAACGGAGTGAACGAGCTGCTCATCGTGAAGACACTCGAGTCGACCCCGGAGCTGGGTATCGCGCGCTTGTCTCTGAACTTCGCGGTGTTCCGCTCTGCCCTGGAGCGTGGGGAGCGGCTGGGGGCTGGTCCGGTGATCCGTGGTTGGCGCGGCCTGCTGCTCTTCGCCTCGAGGTGGTTCCAGATCGAGTCGCTCTACCGCTTCAATGCGAAGTTCCGTCCGGTGTGGGAGCCGCGGTTCCTGTGTTTCGCAGGAGCCGGCGACTTGCCTCGCGTGGCCTTCGCTGCGTTGCGGGCGGAGGCCTTCCTGGTCCTGCCTCGCCCTCGACTCCCGCGGCGGGGCCTAACCCCTTATCGAACGGACTGAGCGCCTGAGTCCGCGAGGTCGGCCTGCCCGGCGCCACGTTGCCGCCCTTGTGCTGATGCTGGTCTTCGCCGGCCTCGCCGCCCGAGTCCTTGTGGACAGCAGCAGCGAGTTGCTCACCGCCGCTGACGACCTGACACACGTGCGAGGGGCCTGGCTGGCTGCCGCGGTCATCGCCGAACTGGCGTCGTACGTCGGCTACGGAGCGGCGCTGCGTCAGCTCCTTCGCTCCGGGGGAGGGGGAGACGTCGCGCTACTCCCCATGTCTGCAGTAGGGATTGCATCCCAAGCCGCGGCGTACTGCCTACCGGGTGGGGTCGCCGTCTCGGGAGCGGTCACGTTCCGTCGACTGTCCCGTCGAGGTGTCGACCCGGCGATGACTGGCTGGGTGCTGGCCGTCTCCACGGTTCTGTACCTGGCTGCCCTTGCGGCCCTTGCTCTGGTCGGAGCCGAGGTGGCAGGCGACGCATCGAGCTCGGTGCCGGACCTCCGGCTGACGAGTCTGGTGGTGCTCGCGGTCGTGGGTGTCGCCGCTGTGCTGCTGTACCTGCTCCGGCACCTCAGCCTTCCCGGCAGGTCCTTGCGCTGGTGCGCCGCCTGGCTTGACCGGGTCGTGGTTCGGCTTCGGCCTGAGCATCCGTCTCGGACAGCACCGATCTCGGAGTGGGCGGGCGACCTGAGCCGCACCAAGATCGACGGGTTCCAGCTGGTCGTGGCCGGTGGTCTCTTGCTGGTGGTGTGGCTTTCGGACGCGCTGTGCCTGGCCCTGGCCTTCTTCGCACTGGGCAGTGCCCCTCCCTGGCAGGGACTCCTGCTGGCCTACTGCGCCGCGCAGCTCGCCGCGATGCTGCCTTTCACTCCTGGCGGTCTGGGTGTCGTAGAGGGAAGTCTCACCGTCGCGCTGGTGGCGTACGGCGGGTCGGCACCGACGGCCTTGTCGGCGGTGTTGCTCTACCGGTTGATCAGCTTCTGGGGCCTGCTCCCGGCAGGCGCGACGTGCTACGCGGGGCTGCGTTGGGGCGAGCGGCACCCCCCGCCCAACCATTCGAGGGGTGGCACGCATGTCTGATCGTCTGCGTTTGAAATCTGCACGGGCTGCACGTGCGTTCGCCTTGGTCTCCGCTGCGCTGTTGGCGGCTGGGGGCTGCTCCGGTACTCGCGGCGGGACTTCGGTTCACGCGGTCACCCGGGACGTGAACGGCTGCGCGTCGGCCTTGCCTCTTGCCCGTGCGAGTGTTCCCGCCCGAGCCTCCCTCGTCGAGGTCCAATCGCTGAGCCCAGCGGCGGCGATGCGCATCCTTCGATCGCTCCGGCGTACAACCCTGCCGGGCAAGCACCTGAGTGGTCGGCTGTGCGTCGTTGCTTACGAGGGGCCGTTTCCTCGTGAGAGCGTTCCGCTCGCGCCGGCCGAGCAGGGGCGGTTCGTGGTGCTGGTGCTCACGGTGCGTCATCCAGACGTGCTGGCGCTGGCCCTGCTCGACAGGCTCCCGGCCGGGGTCTGACCCACGAGGCGGCACACCTCGCACTGCGCCGTTCCGAGGCGGGCCCCCAGCCAGTCCAGCACCTCAGGAAGCGCCTTGGCCAGGGCCTTGTCGTTGTGCCCCCCGCGGGCCGCGACCAGCTGGTACGTGCGCAGCGGCGCCCGGGCGGCGCGCAGGAACCGCTCTGTTGACGCGTAGGAATCGCGGTCCTGACGGCTGGAGAACGCGAGGAAGTCCGCGGCCGGGCGGCGGCGGTGCGTGACAAGCCACAGCGGGGAGTTGGTGTTGCGCAGCGCTGGGTTGCCGCCCCAGAGGTCTCCGGTGGTGCTGTCCTTGACCGCCTCGAAGTAGCCCCCGAGGGCGACAGCGGTGCCGTACCAGGTGGGTCGGTGCAGCAACATCTTGGCGGCGCAGTAGCCGCCCGTCGAGTACCCCATCACGCCCCAGTTGCGGGCCGACCCGAGGACGCGGTATTGCGAGACCAGGAGGTCCCGGATGTCGGTGGTCAGCCAGGTCTCCGCTTGGGGTCCTCCCGGGACATCAGTGCACTCGACATCGCGCGGGAGTCCGACGTTGAGGCTCGGGATGACGGTGATGACCGGTCCGAGGGTTCCGCGATGCTGAGCAGCGCGCAACGCGTCCAGCACCCTGAAGGTGCGGGTCCAGGACTCGGGGGACCCACGCCAGCCGCTGATGAGCTCGAGCACCGGGTAGTCGCGCCGCCCGTTGTTGTAGCCGGCTGGGAGGTGAACCAGAACCCGGGCGGTGACCCCTGACGCGCTCCCAAGGACTGTGAGGGCGATGAGCTGTCCTCCGTCCGGGGTGTGCGTCACGCTGCCCGTGCTGAAAGCACCTTCTCCCCAAGGGCCGTGGAACCGGACTCCAGTGATGGCGTCGATGCGCGCCGGAGCGGGGGGCACGCCGAGTAGGTCCTGCCACGAGGCGTAGAAGCCGAACTGGTCGTTGACCGTCACGAACACCAGGAGCACCGCTGCGCCCTGAGCGAGGACGACAAGGCTGAGCCGTTGTGCGATCTTCGCCAGCGCCGGTCCCCGGACGCGCGCCCACAGGACGAGCGCAAGAGCAGGTAGTGCAAGGGTCAGCAGCAAGGCGACGATCTGCAGGCTCGTGCCGATCAGGCTCATTTCAGCGACTGGGGGAGCCCGCGGCGAGGAGCTGAGCTACCCGGATCTGCCGTCATCCTCCAGCTCCTCCCTTTGCGACCGGGTGATGAGCACCATCTCCGGGACGTCACCCATGGTGCGTCGCGCACGGCGCGACATGCTGAGAACGATCTGAGCGCGACGGGAGTGCCCAGCCTGTCGTCAGTGGGGACCAGCGGGAGCCCCGCGCTGCGCCAAGGCCTCGCTCAGGAGGGCAGCGATCAGGGTGTGCCCAGCGGCGGACGGATGGTCACCGTCATCGGCGAGGAGGTCGGTGTCGTCCTCGCGCTTGAAGGCGGCGTACAGGTCGACGTACGTGGCGCCGTGGGCCTTGGCCGCTCGGATCAGCACCGCGTTCACCAGTCGCGTCAGTGCGTCGCTGTCTTGCTGGTACGCCTGACCGTGGGTCGCTCCCACAGCTCCGTCGAGGAAGACGTTCCAGTAGCCCAGCAGCAGGATGGGTCCTGAGCTTGCCGATCCGCGCCGCAACGTGGCCAGCACATCGTCGATATTCTTCGTCAGGGAGCCAAGGGACGCCCGGTAGCAAGCCATGTCAGCCGCCGAGCACCCCGGTTGTGACAGCCTCCGGGGATCGAAGTCATTTGCTCCGATGGCGATCGCGATCACCGCGCCGGGCACAGCCCTCGTGTGACCTCCCTGGACCTGCCGCAGCAGGTCCAGGCTCGTCAGGCCGTTCACACCCGCGTTGACGACCACCACCGGCTTCCCCTCCCACGCCGTGAGGTTCGTCCCGAGCTGAGCCACGAAGGAGGTGCAGCTGCAGGCGGCTGCGGTGGTCACTGAGTCCCCGAGCCCCAGCACGCTGCTGTACTGGTACGCGAGCGACCGCAGGGGAGCAGTCCGGCTTACGACAGCTGGGCGCGGGTGGGGCTGGTGCCTGGAGACGGAAGTCACAGCAACGGTCAGGACCGCGGCGGCGAAGGTGCCGGTGGCCACCAGAAGGGGCCAGGCCCTGCTCACATCCATCCGATCACTCCGCCTCGGCCCCGGGAGAAGCCACGAGTGGCTCAAGGCCCGGCGCTTGTCTGCTGAGCACCTTCAGGCGACGGGCCACGCAGACGGCGAGGACCACGAGAACGGCATCACGCGCCGTCAAGGCGACCACCCCCCACCAGCCCCGGTCCCCGAGGACGTCGCCGTACGCCCACGGGAACACCACTGCGGTAAGGGCGGCGATGGCGAGCACCCATCGGAGGAGAGGTGTCCACGAGACGGGGTCGACCGCACAGGCTGCCGCGACGGCCGCCAACAGCCAGAGCACGTACTGGGGGCTGAAGACCTTGTCGGTCGCCAGGGTGATCACCACGAAAGCGACCGCTCCCGTGGTGATCGTTGTGACGCCATCGCCCCGACGCAGGGTCTTCCTGAGGACCGCTCCCAGCCCTGCCAGTCCGAGCACGTACGTTGCGGTGGCGAGGAGAGCTGCAACGCGAGTGCCCGGTCCTGACAGCTCCCAGGCGCCGTACCGGAAGCTCGCGGTGTACTCGATGACGTGAAGGTGGCGAAGCCACAGCAAGGGCAAGGCGGGTAGGGACTCCACCTGGAGCCCACGCCGCGTCTGGTAGCTGAGGACCTGTCCAAAGCCTGTGCGGCCGGTGACGCCGACCGTGATAGCCGCAACGAGGGCGAGTGACACGGCTGACGTGAACGTGGCTCGCTTGGCCCCCTCGCGCGTGGCCTGCATCGGGGACAGCAGGGCCGGCCAGATCTTCAAGGAGCCGCCCAACGACGCGAGCAGACCCGAGCGCCGTGCGTGCCCAGAGCCCGCCGCAATGATCGCGCCCACGGCGGCTCCTGCCGGCAGCAGGTCGTACCGCGCCCAGCTCAGAGCACCGAGCAGCGGGAGGCCGCTGAGCCACAGTCGACCTGCCGGCTCTGACGAAGCCAGCAGACGGCGCATCACGATCGCGTCGACGATGAGCATGAACGCAACCCACACGGCACCGAAGACGATTGCGTGAGAGATCCCGTGCAGCGCCGTCGCTGACAGTCCCGCGGCCACCACACCTGGAAGCGCCATCGATGGGAGTGCTCCCGGTGGGTACTCCCAGCCGAAGTCGCGGTAGGGGACCCGGTCTCCGCTCAGGGCACCGTCTGACCACGACTGGTAGTACCTGATGTCGAAGAAGACGTTGCCCCGATGCTCCTGGGCGGCGAGCCAACCCAGACAAAGGGCAGCAGCACGACTCACTGCCCACCACGCCCAGAGGCGGCGGTTGCAGGACGTCATCGCCCCGGAATTCTGCTGCCTGTCGCCTGTGCCCACCCTGAACGGCTGCCTTCGTTGCCTCACGAGCGCAGGAGGGTTGCACGTCACACGGCGTGTTGGGTCCAAATGGGGTGGGGCGGCGGCATGCTGGTTGTGTGCACTCCTCTCCGCCTCTGACGGCTCGGGTCCGTCGTCGCCGCACCTTCGCGGTGCTCGCCGTCGTCAGCCTGAGCTTCCTCGCGATCCAGGCGGAGGACGGGTTGGAGAGCTCGGCGGTCGCGTCCTCGCACCCGACGGGCGTGAAGCCTCCAGGGCTTCAGCATGATCGAGCGGTGTCCGGCGCCACGAAGGTCGGCACCTCGGGGCTCGTCTACCGACACGCCGGCGTAGGTGACTTCGCCTCGACCACCAGGCACGTGCCGTACTTGTTGTACGTGCCAGAGTCCGCGGGGCGGGGCGTGGACGTGGTGGATCCCCTCCGTGGAGTGGTGATCGGTCACTACCCCACAGGGCTCGATCCGCAGCACGTCGTGCCGTCCTACGACTTGAAGACCTTGTGGTCCACCAACGACCTCGCGAACACGGTGACTCCGTTCGATCCCCGCACCGGCCGACCGCGTGGCCCCGCGGTTGCCGTGAACGATCCGTACAACATGTACTTCTTGCCGGGTGGGCGAGAGGCGATGGTCGTGCAGGAGCAGCTTCAGCAGCTCGGGTTCTACGACGCCCAGACCATGGCTCCGAGGTCGGTCGTGCACCTCGACTGCCCCGGACTGGATCACGCAGACTTCACGGCTGACTTGCGGGTCGTCGTTGCCTCCTGCGAGTTCGGGCATCGTCTCGTCCGCTTCGACGTCGAGTCCAAGACCGTCCTGGGATATTTGGACCTGCCAGGCTCCGCGCCCCAGGACGTGCGGCTGGGGCCGGACGGCCGGGACTTCTACGTAGCCGATCGGCGGCTCGGTGGAGTCTTCGTCGTGGACGCGACCACCTTCACGCGACGCGGATTCCTGCGAACGGGGCCGGACGCGCACGGCATCTACCCAAGCCGGGACGGCCGGAGCCTCTACGTGAGTAACCGTGGCAATGGCACGATCTCGGTGGTGGACCCCTTCCGCGAGCGGGTCGTCAAGACCTGGCGCCTGCCGGGAGGAGGCAGTCCTGACATGGGTGGTGTGAGTCCTGACGGCCGCTCGCTGTGGCTGGCCGGCAGGTACGACGCCCGGATCTACCAGATCAGCACCACCGACGGGCATCTGATCTCCACAGTGGCCGTTCCGAACAAGCCGCATGGAATGTGTGTCTGGCCGCAGCCTGGTCGCTTCTCTCTGGGGCATACCGGCAACATGCGATGAGCTTGTCGTGCTCGGTGACAGGAGCCTGACCGTCGGCGCCGCCGTCCTCAGGCTGCGCAAAGGGGCGGCGTCGTTCCATGCGGTGTGGCCCCGTTCGAGTTCGACGCACCCCGGCCGCCGCGCCGGCCGTCCAGCGTCAACAGAGCCCGCCGACGGCGGGCACGTCTGATGCGCTTGGGGATGTGCCTCATCGCGCTGCTGATCCTCGTGGCTGTCCTTCATTGGCTCCAGGTGCTGTGACTCGCCGCGTCTGTCTCGGAGCGGCATTCCTCGGCCCGCTGCTCGGGCTTGCGGTCCTGGGGCTGACGATCCCGCGGCAGAGCCGGCCTGAGCTGGCCGTCCTCGGTGGGTGGGCGCCGTGGTCGACCACCGCATGGCGGGCGGTGCCCTGGAGGCCGAAGCACCCTCAGGCGGTCCTCGTCGCTGCAGTCCTTTGCCTCGTGCTGTTCTGGTTGTTCGTGGCCTGGACCCTGATGCGTGCGCCCAAGCAGGTGAAGCGATCGTGGTTCCCGGTCACGGTGGTGGCCTGGGTGGCGCCATTTGCGCTGGGAGCTCCGGCCTTCTCGCGCGACCTCTACAGCTACGTCGCACAGGGCGAGCTGATGCACAGGGGCCTCGACCCGTATGCCCACCCTGTCGCGGCGCTGGGTCCTCACTCGTCCGTGCTCGCCGCCGCCGACCCGACCTGGCGCTCTTTCCTCACGCCGTACGGCCCGCTTGCTTTGCGGCTGGAGCAACTGGCTGCGGCGGTCGGTCGGCACAACGAGCTGGCGGCCCTGATCTTCCTGCGTGTGGTGTCGGTGCTGTGCCTGATCGGCCTGGTGGCGCTAGTACGGCGCTTCGTCCACCCAGGGCGGCGGGACCTGGCCACATGGCTCGTCTGCAGCCCGCTGCTACTGGTCCACGGCATCTCCCCAGCCCATCTCGACGTGCCGGTGGGTCTGCTCCTGGTCTGCGCTGCCGTGCTGGCCCAGAAGCGCAGGTTCGTGTCCGCCGGGGTCTTGATCGTGCTGGCGGGAGAGATCAAGGCAACAGCGCTCATCGCGCTGGTGGTCCTCGCTGTGCACGCTCTTGCCGTCGGACGAGGAGCGACGTTCCGCTTCCTCGCCGGTGCGACGGCGGCGCTCGCGGCCTCGTGCTTGATCTACCTGCGCGACCCGTTCGGATGGGCGTCGGCACTCGCCACCCCGACCTCGCACTGGAACCCCTACACGCCGTGGTCGGTGCTGCTACTGGTCGTCGGCGAGGCAAGGCAGCACGCGCAGCTTCAGGGGCCGTCGGGCCTCGGGCCGGTCCTTCGCGGCCTGGCAGCCGGCATCGGCGGAATCCTCGCGCTCTGGCTGCTGGCGCGCTCACGCCGGGCGGCCGCCGGCACCTTGGGCATGGTCATGCTGGTCGTCTTCCTGAGTGCACCCGTCGTCTGGCCCTGGTACCTCCTGCCCTGCGCTGCGCTGCTCCTGCTCGGCGTTGGCAGGGACTGGATCCTGTCGTGCGCGCTCGGAGCCGCCGGGGCTCTGGTGGCTCTGCCGATCAAGATCGTGCCCGCACAGCGCGTTGCCGTCCTTGCCGTCGCCGCTGCGGGCGCCGGCGTTTGGGGTCTATGGCGAGGCTCCGCCTTCGTCGATCGCTTCGATGCTGACGGTGAGCCGCCGCAGATGAGCGTTGCCGGTACGCGTTCAGAAGGGGCGTTGACCCCAGCCGGCACCTGACGCCAGTCGGACCGAACGGCGCCGCGCTGTGGCTCGGCCGTGAGAGGGTCGGGGTCGGACGCGGGAGTGAACTGAGCATGCGCAGGTTGGCGGTGACCTGGATCTGCGCTGGACTGCTCATCGGCAGTCAGCTGCAGGTCGCTGGTGCCGTCGGTGGGGGTTCACTTGTCGCGGACCTGAGCCGGCTGGCCGCAACACGCACGGATACTTTCTCGGTCGGCGTCTTCGACGAGCTGCATGGGCGGTACTACTGGTTCCGGTCCACCCCCGCCTACGACAACGCGAGCATCGTCAAGGTCAACGTCCTGGAGACCCTGTTGTGGCGGGCGCAACGAGCCCACCGACCCCTGACCCGGCATGAGCAGGAGCTCAGTCGTCGCATGGTGCGCAACAGCGACAACGACGCCACCACGGCACTGTGGAACCAGATAGGCGGCGCGAGCGCTGTTGCTGCGTACGACCGCATCTTGGGTCTGCGGCACACGACGTTCGACCCGAGCGGTCACTGGGGACTCACGCGGTCGACGGTGCAGGACCAGCTGGGGCTCCTGCGGGCCGCCGGATCGGGTCCGGGGCCGCTCAGCACCAGCTCCCGCTCCTACGTTCGTGTCCAGATGGCGAACGTGGAACCAGATCAGCGCTGGGGGGTCTCGGCCGGCGTCCCGGCAGGGTCGAACGTCGAGCTCAAGAACGGTTGGCTCCCGCGCGCCACCCATGGGTGGCGCATCAACAGCATCGGTCACGTGAGAAACAAGACCCACGATGCCGACATCGCCTTCCTGTCCACTGACCATGCGTCGTTCGCCTACGGGGTCGACACGGCAGCCGCAGTCTCTCGGATCGTCTACCGCGACCTCTGAGCACCACCGCACAGCCCGTGGGGTCGTACCCGCTTGAATTCAACAAGCCGATTTGCCCGGCGGGGTCGCACACAGGTGGAAGGCCGCCCCCAGCGATGTCGAGCCGGACGTACCAGGGAGGGGTGGGGCACCGACGAGGTCGGTCATCCAGTGCGTCCAGGAGCGGTGATCCAAGCGGGTGGTCACGGTCTGTTGCGCGAGTCTTGAGGCGACGACGATTGTGAGGATCTTGCTGGAGCCTCCGCCTTCTCCTTCGTCCTCATCAAAGGTGAAGACGAGGGCGAGGTTGCCCGAGGAGTAGTCCGGCCCGGCCATGACCTCGCCGATCCACGGGTTGAGCCAGGCGTCCGCCTGAGCCAGCGAGCAGTCATGGCCGTCATGGCACAGGTCCGGGACGACCAGGCCGACCTGCGGGAGCGCTCCCTGCGCGATGGCGTCGTGCAGCGCGCCGGACGCAAGGTCGCCAGCCGGGATGTCGAACCTGGCGCAGGCGGCCTTGCTCATGGGCGAGGCGAAGTAGGTCCAAGGGTTGTGCCGCGCTGCGTAGCCCTCGTAGGAAGCCTGATCGCAGTTGGTCTTCATCCCTTCGGCGTACGTCGCGGCGGTCTGCCCTCGTCGAAGTGCGACGTCGAACACAGACGCACTTTCGATCGGATGGGCAGCCGGATCCTTGTCATCCTGCACGCCAAAGGTGGAGCCACCCGCCATGGCTAAGTAGTTCGGCAACGATGGATGGGTCAGCGCCCGGTAGTCCGAGGTGCTGCCGTACAACCGGCCCAGCTCCGCCACATGAGGCATGCCTTGGAGCGCGGCGGCGGTGCCGTGGTTCTCGAAGACGAAGGTCAGCACCTTGGTGATGGGTCGCTGGGCCTTGTCCGATGGCGACGGTGCCGGCCGGGCTGTCGGTGCGCCCGTACGAGCCCGGCCGCCCCCGGACCCTGACGAAGCTGTGCACGCTGCGAGGAGCGCGGATACCGCGGCAACCGCGAGAAACGCGCGAGAGTCAGTGATCACGGGCTCGACTGCGGGGCGCATGAACGCATCTCGGACAGCTCGACGGACCTGCCAGCCGTAGGCAACGGCAGGGTCAGGCAGCTCGGTGGGTCGCTGTCAGACACGAGAGCAACCGCGTCGGTGTGCAGCGTCAACCCAGCGGACGCGTGCGCAGCCAGTCGGGTGAGCAGCTGATGTGGGCATGGCGCTTCAGGCCCTTGGCACGTGTGCAGGACCGCTGGTCGGGCCGTGTCGTTCAGGATGACCAGCGTGCGCTCAGGAAAGGGACCGCGAACCAGAACCGCCGTCACGAGCGCGAGTACGACGACGCCGGCCGCGGCGAGGCAGGCGCGTGTCCTTGGCGCGATGGGTGCAGGTGGGCTTACCGACAGCGAGGTCAAGGATGCGGCTCGACTGCGCGACGGTGCCGGCCAGCCAACAGGGGGTGAGGACGTCACTGTTACACCTCACGTGCTGGGGCCTGTGCTGGCGCTGAGGGGACGCAAGAAGCTGACCCACACTGGAAACGGTCCCGCGCCCGCCTGCCCTGGATAAGCAGGTCCTTCGGTTCCTGGACCACAAAGACGTGAAAGCAGCTGCATTGCCGACCACTCGACGGGCGTCCACAGGATCTGCTCAGTCGGTGAGGGTCAGAGTGGGTGTGCGGCCGCCCCCTGACCTGATGGAGCCCTCTCGGTGAGTGCGAAACAAGCGCAGAGCCCGAAGGCGGCGCCGGCTGGGGCCGGCCGACGGGTACGCCAGGTGCTTCTGGCTCTGGTCGTGGTCCTAGTGCTTCTGCTGGGCGTCTCGCTGGGAGGCGCGCTCGCGGCGCCCGGAACCGACAGCGTGTCGGCCCGCCTCGCGGAGTGGGGTCGCAGTCATGGCCTGTCCTCCCTGATCGATCACTTGGAGCGGGTCACCTACAAGGCGCCGGCGGTGGGTGGCGCGCCGAGTAAGGGCTCGCCGCTGGCTGCCAAAGCCGCGCTCCGCGGCATGAGCCGGTCACTGTCGAGAATCCCAGCGCTCGCCAGTCCGCCACTGCCGAACGAGGGCGTGTGGGTCACGATGGACACCGTGCACGGGCGCCCGGCCCTGCAGGAGACCTTCCTGCGTCCTGATGCCGAGCACACCTCCTACACCGCGGGAGTGGCATGGATGGATCCGTCCTTGCTGAGCTTCGCCCTGCACCCGGGGACCCAAGAGCCAGGAGGCAGCGGATGGGTGCAGCCCACCTCCATCGTTCCTAGCGAGCGCCCCGACCTTGTCGCGGCGTTCAACGGCGGCTTCCGGCTCGATACCGCCAGAGGGGGCTTCTTCGAGAACGGCCGCACCCGTGGGTCCTTGCGCACCGGCGCGGCCTCACTGGTCATCAAGAGCGATGGCTCGGCCATGGTTGGCCAGTGGGGGCGCGACATCCGTCCGGGCAGCACCGTTACCGCGGTAAGGCAGAACCTGGACCTGCTCGTCGACGGAGGTGTGGTTCAGAGCGGTCTCGACAGCAACTCCGGCGGTAGGTGGGGACACACCCTTGGCAACAAGCTCTACGTGTGGCGGTCCGGTATCGGACAGACGGCAGCGGGTGCGCTGGTCTACGTCGCAGGCAATCGGCTGTCGGCCACCACTCTGGCTGAGCTGCTCCGCCGGGCAGGAAGTGTCCGGGCCATGGAACTGGACATCAACCCGGAGTGGACCAGCTTCGTGACGTACGGGCCCGAGAAGAACCTGCTGCCCGACATGCAGCGATCGCCGCGCAGGTACGACAGCACCTCGACCCGCGACTTCGTCACGGTGAGCCGCCGCGGACCGTGATCGTTGCCGCGAACCAGCCGCCGCGGTGGCGGCTCGTAGGGTGGTCGTGTGCGCAGGCATCAGACAACTCCGGTGCTGCTGATCGGGGCCACTCTGGTCATCACCGTGGTCGCCGCGGTCTTCGTCGTCCTGAGCGGAACGGCCCCTCGCTTTTCGGTGCTCCGTTCTGCGACGCAGCGCCGCCACGGACAACCCGCGGCCGGCCGGCTTCGAAGCGACGAGCCGGTCCCAGGTCGTGGCGGCACCTCTCCCGTTGATCTGACTACTGCGCTCAGAGGCGTCGGACAAGCCCTTCCGGACACCGCCTCTGTTGGAGTCATGGACGAGCGCACCGGGCGCGCGTACTGGTTCCGGCCCCGCGCGTCCTACGATGAAGCCAGCGTCGTCAAGCTGAACCTTGCCGAGGCCGTCCTGTGGGAGGCGCAGCGGCAAGGTCGGTGGCTGACGCCAGTGGAGCAGCGGCTGATCACATCGATGATCCAGCACAGCGACAACGACGCGACCTCGGCGCTCTGGCGGGCTCTTGACTTCGGCCAGGCATTAGGCGACTACAACCGCTTGTTGGGACTCAGGGGCACGACGCTCGATCCCGGCGGCGCGTGGGGCCTCACGCGCACCACGGTGTCAGACCAGCTCGCCCTGCTCAGAGAGATCAGGAGCCGAACGAGCCACCTGGCGGCTCGAAGCAGGGTCTACCTCCAAAATCAGTTGGCAGACGTCGAGGAAGATCAGCGTTGGGGGGTGTCAGCTGGGACGCCGCCAGGAGCGCACATCCGGTTGAAGGATGGGTGGTTGCCGTTGCCGACGCACGGATGGCGTGTCAACAGCGTGGGCCAGGTCCTCACTCCTGACGTCGACTACGACATCGCCGTTCTGACCACGGACAACGGGACGGAAGCCGAGGGCATCGCGGCGGTCGCGGCCGTCTCGCGGGTGGTCTACCGAGCGCTGTCCATGGAAGGAGCAGCCGTAAGGTCAACGCGGGTGCGGTGATCACATGACGGTCAAGCTGGCGAAACCTGGTCGCGTGCCGTCCCGGCGCAGGCGTTGCTGCGCTTCCTGGCGGGTCTTGATCCCGGTCGCTGCCCAGGCCTGCAGCCAGTCGGTGGTCGCAACCTCGACGATGTCCCGGTAGGCACCGGGAGAAGCGAACGGTGCGAGATGCGGGGCCCCGTGCAGGTGGAGGTAGTCCCTCGGGCTGCGAGCGACGGTCCACACCTTCCACGCCTCTGCGAGGGAGTTGAACTCATCGTGATCCGATTGCACCAGCAGCAGCGGAAGGGTGCGCGGGGGAGCAGAGAACCCGCCCATGCTCCGGCGTCGATCACCGGAGAACACCAGCACACCGGTCCAGCGGGGGTCTCGCAGCGAGGTTGCGAAGCCTGCCCCGAAGCTCGTTGCACCACCATCTGAGTGGCCGGCGACGAAGACCCGCCTGTGATCCACGCTGAGCCCCAACGCACGCTCCACGGCGGTCAGCACGACCGTGGCATCGCGGGGCTGGTTGACGATGTCGTCCTCGTCGAGGTGAGCACCGGCGGAAGCGGCCGTCAGCGGGAACGAGGGGGCCGCAACGATGAATCCAGCGAGAGCCCAGTGCCGGAGAAGGTGCAGGTACGGCGTGACGGCGATGTCATACCCGTGGCAGAAGACCACGAGCGGGTGCGGGCCACCAGCTGTCGGGGCGATCAGCAGGGTCGGGAGTGTGCGCATCGGGGACACCGTCTGACCGTGGCTGACGGTGGCTCGGGTCTTGTCCACGACGGTGAGCATCGACTCATGCACCTGGGTGGCCGCGGCAGCGAGCGGCAGCGCTGTCTCCTGCAGCGACGGGGGGCCTGCGATCACCAGGCCGGTGAGCAACACCAGCACTGCGAGCGCGCGTCGTGCTGTGGGAGCGAACACCTGACGAGCGTCGCACGTGGCAAGGCTGCGAGAAGCGAGATCGCACACAAAGGAGCTGCAGGTGCTGACATTGGCCTGAGCGCCTGCTGGCTTGTCCAGCCGGTGCCTGGCGAACTGCACGTAGCGTCGCTATGTGCGATGGGTCAACGGGCTGGTGCTGGCGTCGCTGCTCAGCACGGCCGCGTGCACCGGGTCGGTCCCCGCGAGTCTGCCGGCGCAGGCCACCCGCCGCCCGCCGATAGGGGTGTCACGGGCGGCCTCACCGGCACCTTCGGTCCCTATAGCGTCGCAGGAGACGTTCAGCCAGGTTGCTGGCCGTCGGGTCGCGTCGGTCTTGCGCGTTCGCGCTGCCGGCGCTGGTCAGGGGCCGATCACGCTTCTGACGATCGATCAGACTCGGGCGCGGCTGACTCTTCACAGCGGCTCGCAGGAGCCTGTGCGAGGTGGGATATGGGTGCATGGGCCGGTGATCGGAGCTGGCGAGCGAAGTCGGCTCATCGCAGCGTTCAACGGCGGGTTCAAGATCCGTGACGCCCACGGGGGCTGGCTCTCGGAAGGCCGCACTGTCGTCCCGCTTGTCCGGGGTGCAGCGAGTGTCGTCACCTACGCCGACGGCTTCACCGACATCGGGGCGTGGGGCGTCGAGGTCCCCGACGCGCACCGTCGTGTGGTGTCCGTTCGCCAGAACCTGACGCTCATGATCGACCGGGGGTTGCTCCTCAAGACGCGCCCTCGCTCACAGCGTGAGCTCGACCTCTGGTGGGGCCACGCCTTCCGCGAGCAGCCGCTCATCTCCCGGAGCGCCCTCGCGATCACCCGCACGGGTTCCCTGCTCTGGGGAGCCGGCACCAGGATCACGGTCGCAGCTCTGGCCCAGGCGCTCGCGGCCCACGGCGCGGTTCGTGCGCTGGAGCTGGACGTGAATGCCCCGCTGGTTCGGGGGTTCTTGTTCCCTGGAGTCGCCACGGTGGTGGCGGCGGGGTCAGTGGCGGCAAGGCCCGTCCCGTTGGTCATCGGCCAGACGCAGCCGGCGTCCGTCCCTTCCCGGGCGACGCCTCACTGCGACTTCGTACGGGCGTGCCCGCGGGACTTCTTCACGTTGCTGCTGCGATCCCCGTCACCCTGAGGGGCCAATGAGCCGTCTGAGTGACTGGAAGGCGGTGTAGTTGGCGACGGCGGAGCCGGGTCCGTCGGGGAGGCCTTCGAGCGCGAGCATGAGGTCGTGCTCGACGTGGTGAGGCACCTCGGCGTAGGCGAGTCGGACCGCTAGGTCCCACGCACGCTCCCCAGAGACGATGACGTGGCGCCCACGGAGCTGTTCGAAGTCGACGTCCCAGAGCCAGCTGGGGTCCAGGCCGTCAGCGCTGCGGGCGTTGACGGCAATGAGGATTGGACCGCCGTCATGCTGGAGCTGGTCCAAGGCCTCGGCCCATCCCGCAGGGTTCTTGGCGAGAAGCAGCTGCACGTGGCGGGCCCCGAGGACGAGCTCCGCGTACCGCCCTTCGACCTGCTCGACGGAACGCATCGATGCGAGACCGGTGTCGACGTCTACCCCGAGCGTGCGGGCGGCTACCAGGGCCATCAGCGCGTTGGAGGTGTTGGCGCGGCCGGGGAGCTCCAGAGGCAGGGCGAGCTCGACGCTGTCGATCCTGACGAGCCCGTCGCCGCTCAAGCTGTACCCGGCGGCGGGCCTGTGGAGACCGCACGCCAAGCACCTCCACTGCTCTTCGTGGGGATCCCACGAGCTCCCGCACCTCGGGCAGAGGGCTGAATCCAGCCGATAGGGCTTACCCGCCTGCACCCACGTCACGGCGTGGGCCTCAGGGCGAGCACCAAGCACCGCTGTGACGATGAGGGCATCGTCAGCGTTGGCAATGATCGCGGGCGCTGGCGCTGCCCGCAGCGCAGCCGCCCAACGCAGGACGTGGTCGCCGACCTCCGTCGTCCTGTCCAGCTGGTCCCTTGAGAGGTTGAGCAGCACGATGAGCTCAGGCTCGGTGTCCTTGATCGCTTTGGGGAGAGCAACCTCGTCGACCTCGAGGACGACCCAGCCCGCCGCCGGGGACCTGAGCAGAGTGCTGACGAGTCCGCTGGCGAGGTTGGCGCCGTCCGCGTTCGACAGCACGCTTCCCGTCCGAGTCAGCGCTCGGGCCAGCAGGGCTGTCGTCGTGGTCTTGCCGTTCGTACCTGAGACCAGCACCACGCGGTGCGGAGCGGCCAGGATGCGCAGCGCGTCCGGCACGAGGGCGAGGGCCACTCGCCCGGGGATGGTGCCCCCTCGGCCGGACGACAGCAGCCGCGACAGGAGTCCGGCAAGACCAGCGAGGGCGAAGACGAGGCGATGAGCGGCCGCAGGCCGGCGCGGGGTGGGCCTCAGGACGTCGCCTGCTGGAGTCGCTCCGCGTACAGCTCGTCCTGCGCCTTAATGGGACACGGCTGCAGGTCCTGACCCAGTACTCGCTCCAGCAGCAGGTCTGCGAGAGCGGGGTTCCGCGCCAGGACCGGCCCGTGGAGATAGGTCGCCACGACCCGGCCCTGCACCACACCCTCAACGGGCGGCGCCGCCGGGGCCCCGTTGCCTGTGCCCACAACGACGTCGCCCAGTGGGGATGCAGCAGCGCCCAGCGCCGTCATGCCGCGATGGTTCTCGAAGCCTGTGATCAGGGGTAGGCCCAGTCCGGGCGTAGGCCGGACGACCACCTCACCGACTGCCCGTGCAAGCATCCGGTCGGTCTCCACATCGAGCAGTCCAAGTCCCTCGTGACGGTGACCGTCAGGTCCGGCGAAGCTGTTGCCAAGGATCTGAAGGCCGGCGCACACGCCGAAGACGTGCGCGCCGCGCTCGACTGCTGTCACCAGGGGCGAGCTGCGCAACTGACCGAGGGCGGCGACCTGCGCTTGGTCCTCGCCTCCTCCGAGCACGAACAGATCGCCTTGCACGGGAACGGCGTCCTGCAGCCGAACTCGCGTCACCTCGCAGGCCACACCCCGCCAGCGAAGCCGTTGCTCCAGCACCAGCAGGTTCCCACCATCGCCGTAGGTGCCTAGCAGCTCCGGGTAGAGCCCGACGATCCGCAGCCGCGAGCTCGTCATGGCCCGTCGGCCGAACCCGTCGCAAGTGCCCGCATGCATCCCAATGTGAGGGACGGCCCCTTTGCGCCCCCTGAGGTTCGGCTGACTTTAGAGTGACATCCGCTCGCAGGTGCCAACGCATTTCAAGGGCCCAAGGGTTTGATCGTCTCCCTCGTGCTGACGAAATCAGTGGCTGTCGTTGGACCCGCGTGGTCGCGGCACGTGGCTCGCGATAAGTCAGTGCGGCGCTGCGCTGATGTCCGCGGTCCGTCAGCCCGAGAGCTGCATGACGGGTAGGTGGAGGCGTTCAAGGCGGCGCGGCAGATCATGGTGCAATCGCCGTGCCAGGTCGTGCTCGTGGACTGCCACGAGGAGTTCGTCGGCCGGGTGCACCAGCAGGTCTTCTTCGACCGCTTGGAACGAATCATGCCGGATGGACACCTCACCATTCACCCCGCCGCCGGCCACCATCGTCAACTGGTCCAGCAACCTTTCCAGCGCAGGCTTTGCGTTCTCGAGCGCGGCGTGCCTTTCCGGGTGGAGCAGATGGAACTCGGCGCGCGCAGGGTTGGTCACCAGCAGCCGGAAGGTCGCCGGCGTCAGCTCGGCTCGTGTCCTTACGGCGTCGAGAACGCCGGGGTACAGCTCCAGTCGGTC
>JAODNB010000275.1 GCA_025464795.1 Frankiales bacterium | reverse complement strand
CGGGCTTGAGCGCCCGCATCGTCCTCGTGTTGTTGAGGGCGTGGATCTCGCGGCGCAGCGCGTCGATCTCGGGGCCCTGGTCCCGGGAGATGATCTCGAGAGCAGGTACGGACTCCGCGGCGTGGAGGACCTCGGTCGAGGTCCGCGCCCGCATGGCGGCGTGCGCCTTCTCCAGGGCCGCGTAGCGCTCGGCGGTGGAGAGCACTGCGCGCTCGTCGGCGGGGGCGACGGCCTTGCGGACGTGCTCGGCGACCTCCTCGAACCACGCGTCGAGGGCCGCTTGGTCCGCGACGACCTGCGACGAGACGGCGCGGCGCCGGTCACGCCCGGCCAGGGCCGCCGCGGCTGTCGAGAGGTCCGACGGGTCGAGGGAGGGCACTCCGTAGGAGGCCGCGATCGCGCGAGCGGTCGACGAGGTCGAGATGACCAGGTCCGCGACGGCGAGCACAGCGAGGTGGCTGTCGACGCCCGCGTCGACGGGGCACAGCAGGGCCTTGCTCTGCAGCGTCGTCGAGATCGCGTTGGCCGTGGCGCCGTCGCCGGATGTGGTGTCCAGCTCGAGGGCGCAGATCGACAGGCCGGTGTCCGCCTCGGTGAGCTCCCTCAACGCCGCGATGACCGGTGCGACGTCGGTGTCGCCCGACAGGTGCACCGCGACGATGCGCGGCGAGAGCGCCAACCACCCGGCCGAGCGCAGGTAGGCCGTGCGACGGCGCGCCTCCGCGAGGGACTGGACGCGGGAGGCGAGCACCCCCGGGTCGGGCAGCGCCCGGGTCTCGGCACCTGGAGCCGCGCCAGGGGCGAGCGACACCCAGCCCGATCCGTCGAACGTGACGGGCCCCCAGAGCACCGGCACGCCGGTCGGTCCCTGCAGCAGGTGCCTGGTGGGGTCGTCCTGCCGGGGCGCGCGTGCGTACCTCGCCGCGAGCACGGCTTCCGAGGTGTCGACGGGCCCGACGACGAGGGCCGCGTCGAGCCCCTCGGCCAGCGCCGAGGACCGGACGGCGCCGATCGGACCGAGCTCCTCGACCGGCTCACCGAGTCCCGAGCGGGACGAGGCCCCGTAGGGCGCGGCGAACCGGAGCAGCACCCCAGGCAGCCGACGGGAGATCTCTGCGGACAGCACCCGACCGAGGACCGCCTGCGACACGTCGTCGAGGTCCCAGCTCCCCCACAGCCCGAGGCGCGCGCTGGGGACCGCGGGGAGGGTCGTCGGCGGAGTCGCGGCCTCGAGCTTGACGATGCTGGGTAGCCGCAGTGCCTCGGCGTCGGCGACGGCCTGGACGGCCGCCGGGTCTGCGGCTGCGCTGGGGACCGCGCGCAGCACGAACTGGTAGGTCGTCGCCTCGGGGTCGGCCGACACCTCCGCAATGAAAGCGGCCGGGTAGTCGCCCTCGGCGACGCGGACCTCCGTCTCGAACACCCCCAGCCGGGTCCTGCGCAGGTCGACGACGGCGTAGCCTGCGGCGTCGAACATCCCGAGGACGGTGTCGCGGGTGAAGAACCGGACGTGGGTCTCGTCCAGCAGCCCCGTACTCGTGTAGGCGAAGCGGCCCTTGAGCAGCGCGAGCCGAACGGCGCCGTGCGCGACGTTCGGGATCGAGGCGACGATCGCGCCCCCGGGCTTGAGCAGCGGCAGGCAGGCCCTGAGGACGGCCTCAGGCTGCGTGAGGTGCTCGAGCACGTCCCCGAAGACGATGGCGTCGTAGGACGCTGCGCCGAACAGGCCGACCAGGTCCATGGCCTGGACGTCGCCCACCTCGAGGCGGTCGACGTGCTTGGCGGCCTCCTGCGCGACGGAGGGGTCGTACTCGATGCCGTCGACCCGACAACCCCGAGCACGCAGCACGGATGCGGTGTAGCCCGTGGCGCATCCGACGTCGAGGACGGTCTGCCCCTCACCGACGAGCAGAGCGAGGAGCGTCTGGCTCATGTTCTCGTTCGAGACGTCGACCTCCGTGTCGTACTTCGGCGCCTCCATGAGTCCCAGCATAGTCAGGGCAACGCTGTTCTCCCCCCGATGACAGGCCCGCTCGACTAGGGTCGAACCGCATGCGGCCCTCCCCCCGAATCGCGCTGCTGCGCCTAGCCCTAGCAGTGCTCGCGGCCGGCACGGCGAGCGCGTGCAGCAGCGGCAGCACGCAGGCCGGGCCGACGCCCTCGACGGCGGTGGTCCCCAGCCCGACGGTCAGCCCCTCGGCCGAGCCGGCCACGGCGCCGATCCCCACCTCGGTCACGAGCACCCCTGCCTCGCCGACGGCAATCCCCACAGCACGACCGCTGGAGACCGCTCCGCCCCCCGGCGCTCCCACCTGCAAGGCCGCCGCTCTCACCGTGACCGACGCTGACGAGCTGGTGACGCAGCAGTCCCGGGAGGAGGTGTTCGTCGTACGCACGACGGGACCCGACTGCGGCCTGACCGGCTTCCCGAAGGTCACGCTCAAGAGCGCCGGCGGCACGCCCCTGGCTGCTCGGTACGCCCAGGACGGCTCGAAGCCGACGGCGCTGTCGCTGAGCAAGGGGACGAGCGTCTCCTTCTCCCTCACCTCGGCGCGCTCGGGCAGCTGCGTGGACGCCTCCAGCCTCAGCGTCGTCCTGCCGGGCACCGGAGCAGCGCTGTCCACCAGCACCTCCGCGCGCGTCTGCAACGGGGCTGTCACCGTCTCACCGATCCGTCGCCTGAACGCGGACAGCTGACCATGGCTCAAGGGTCACTACAGGAGCGTCGAGGGACAAACGTGCACTTCAGACCAGCGCTGCGCGCTTTCCTGCTGGCCTCCACCCTCCTCACGGCGGTGCTCGCCGTCGGGACGACCGGCGCCTCTGCCGCCACGATCCCGCTGCCGGCCAGCCCGTCGAACCTGCCGGCAGGTGTCGAGTCGCTGCAGCCGTACGTCGGGCAGACGGTCTGCGACCCGGTCGCGAAGCCCGGCGTCCGGGCCTTCTCCAACCTGCTCCTGGACACCTACACGGACACGACCAGCCTCGGGATCGTGCGCGACTGCGGGATCGGCGGGCAGAGCGAGCACAAGGAGGGGCGCGCCTGGGACTGGGGGGTCTCCGTCACGAACGCCCACCAGGCCAGCGAGGTCAACACGGTGCTCAGCTGGCTGCTGCGGACCGACGGTGCCGGCAACCGGGCCAGCGCTGCGCGTCGGTTCGGGATCATGTACATCATCTGGAACAAGCAGATGTGGCGTGCGTACGACATCGACAAGGGCTGGCAGCCCTACTCCGGTGCCGACGAGCACACCGGCCACGTGCACGTCTCGTTCGGCTGGAACGGCGCGCACCAGACGACGTCGTGGTGGAGCGGCAAGGTCGCCCCGGTCGAGTACGGACCCGGCGGCAAGCCCCCGGTCACCCCGCAGCCGCTGCCCGCGAACCTGCTCGTGCTGGCGACGTACGGCAGCACGGTCCTGAAGCAGCCGACGGGGACCAGCGCGTCCCGGACGACCGCTGACCCGACCCCGACCAAGCTCGTCCAGAAGGCTCTGTCGATCACGGCTGATGGTGACTTCGGTGCGGACACCACTGCGGCCGTCCGGGCGTTCCAGACGGCGGAGCACCTGACGGTCGACGGCGTGGTCGACAGCGACGACTGGCTGGCGCTGTTCCCGAAGCCGGTCAACCCGTTCGGCGCGCTCGAGACCGCTGTGTTCGGCATCCCTGGCACGGTCGTGGTGAAGGGCTGGGCCGCAGACGCCGACACGCAAGACCCGCTTCGCGTGCACGTGTACGTCGACGGCAGCCTCGTGCTGCCGCCCCTGACCGCGGGCGACGCCCGACCGGAGATCGAGCAGCAGTTCCCGGGCATGGGGCCCGAGCTCGGCTACACC
>JAODNB010000314.1 GCA_025464795.1 Frankiales bacterium | reverse complement strand
CCGAGCAGACGCAGGTCGCGATCCCGCCGCTCGTCCAGACGTTCCCGCACCTGGACGTCACGGACACCTACGAGATCCAGCTGCTCAACATCCGCCGGCGCCTGGCTGCCGGCGCGACGGTCTACGGCCACAAGGTCGGCCTGTCGTCCAAGGCGATGCAGGAGATGATGGGCGTCGACGAGCCCGACTACGGCCACCTGCTGTCGGACATGGTCTACACCGAGGACACGCCGATCCCGACCTCGAAGTTCCTGCTGCCGCGCGTCGAGGTCGAGGTGGGTTTCGTGCTGGGCGCCGACCTTCCGGCTGAGGGCTGCACGGTCGAGGACGTGCTGCGGTGCACCGACTTCATCGCCCCGGCGATCGAGCTGATCGACAGCCGCATCGCCGACTGGAAGATCGGTCTGCTCGACACGATCAGTGACAACGCGTCCAGTTGCGGGGTTGTCCTCGGCAAGGAGCGCGTGAAGCCCTCGGACCTCGACCTGAAGGCGATCGACGCGGTGCTGGAGATCAACGGGGCTGAGGTCGCGCGTGGCACCAGCGGTGCTGTTCTGGGTGACCCGACGATCGCGGTCGCGTGGCTCGCCAACAAGGTCGCCGCCTTCGGCGTCCGCCTCGAAGCCGGGCACGTGGTCCTGCCCGGTTCCTGCACACGTGCCTACGACGTCAAGCCAGGTGACGACGTCGTCGCCACCTTCGCCGGTCTCGGCTCCGTCTCGTTGTCCTTCAGCTAAGGAAGTCCTATGCCCAAGCTCACTGCCGCGATCGTCGGGTCGGGGAACATCGGTACTGATCTGCTCTACAAGCTGCAGCGCAGCGACCTCATCGAGGCGCGCTGGATGATCGGTGTCGATCCTGACAGCGAGGGCCTGAAGCGGGCCAAGGACCTCGGGCTCGAGGCGAGCCACGAGGGCATCGACTGGCTGCTCGCGCAGGACGAGAAGCCTGACCTGCTCTTCGAGGCGACGAGTGCCTACGTCTACCGCGACAACGCACCCCGCTACCGGGAGGCGGGCATCAAGGCGATCGACCTGACGCCCGCAGCCATCGGGCCGTACGTCGTCCCGGCAGCCAACATGGACCTGAACCTCGAGGCCGACGACATCAACCTCGTCACCTGCGGCGGCCAGGCGACCATCCCGATCGTCCATGCCATCAGCAGCGTCGTCCACGTGCCCTACGCGGAGATCGTCGCGTCGGTGTCCTCGTCGTCTGCCGGCCCCGGGACGCGCAACAACATCGACGAGTTCACGCGCACGACCTCACGCGGGATCGAGGTGGTCGGAGGTGCCGAGCGGGGCAAGGCGATCATCATCCTCAACCCGGCAGACCCCCCGCCGCTCATGCGGAACACCGTCTTCTGCTCCATCCCGGAGGATGCCGACACGGACGCGATCGCGACCGCGATCCTCAAGCGGGTCGACGAGGTCGCGCAGTACGTCCCGGGCTACCGCATCAAGAGCGAGCCGCAGTTCGACGGCCCGTCCGACGTCAACGGCGGGCAGGCGCGGGTGGCGGTGTTCCTCGAGGTCGAGGGGGCCGGCGACTTCTTCCCCCCGTATGCGGGCAACCTCGACATCATGACCGCCGCCGCGACCCGCGTGGGCGAGGCCATTGCCGCTGCTCGGATTGCCAAGACCGGAAAGGACGTCTGAGCCATGCCTGTTCCCGCAACCGTCGGCCGCACGTACAGCGACGAGCTCGACCTGCGCATCACCGACTCCTCGCTGCGCGACGGGTCGCACGCAAAGCGCCACCAGTTCAGCCTCGACCACGTGTCCTCGATCGTCGCCGCCCTGGACGATGCCGGCGTCCCCGTGATCGAGGTGACGCATGGCGACGGTCTCGGCGGCTCGTCGTTCAACTACGGCTTCTCGCTGACGCCGGAGCTCGACATGATCCGTACCGCTGTGAAGACGGCCAAGCGGGCGAAGATCGCCTTTCTCATGCTCCCCGGGCTGGGGACGAAGGAGGACATCCGCGCTGCTCAGGACGCGGGTGGCCAGATCTGCCGGATCGCGACGCACTGCACCGAGGCCGACGTCTCCCGCCAGCACTTCGGCCTCGCACGGGAGCTCGGGCTCGAGACCGTGGGCTTCCTCATGATGAGCCACACGATCAGCCCTGAAGAGCTGGCGAAGCAGGCCCGCATCATGGCCGACGCCGGCTGCCAGTGCGTCTACGTCGTCGACTCCGCCGGCGCGCTCATCATGGAGCAGACCTACGACCGCGTCGCGGCTCTGGTCGCCGAGCTCGGGGACGACGCGCAGGTCGGCTTCCACGGGCACGAGAACCTCGGCCTCGGCGTCGCCAACTCGCTGTTCGCCGCTCGTGCCGGGGCGCAGCAGATCGACGGTTCGACACGCCGCTTCGGGGCCGGGGCCGGGAACACTCCCGTCGAGGGGTTCGTCGCCGTCATCGACAAGCTGGGCGTCAAGACCGGCATCGACGTGCGGAAGATCATCTCCGCTGCTGAGCACGTCGTGCGTCCCGCCATGGACGGTGAGTGCCTGCTGGACGAGCTGTCGCTCACGATGGGCTACGCCGGCGTCTACTCGTCCTTCCTCAAGCACGCCGACCGCCTGTCGAAGCGGTACGACGTCAGCGGAGCCGAGATGCTCATCCGCTGCGGCGAGCGCAAGCTGGTCGGAGGTCAGGAGGACCAGCTCATCGCGATCGCGCTCGAGCTCGTCGAGGAGAAGGCCGACGCGTGATCACCCTATGAGCGACTACACGGCGGAGGGGACCCGCAAGGTCGTCCAGGTCGACGGTCACGATGTCGCCTACCACGACGTCGGGGCCGGGCCCGCCGTCGTCTTCCTGCACGGGAGCGGTCCGGGAGTCACCGGCTGGGCCAACTTCGGCGCCAACCTGCCTGAGCTGCAAGGGATCCGGGCGATCGTCGTCGACCAGCCGGGGTTCGGTGCCAGCGGCCGCGCGGAGGTCTACGAGCGGAACTACCTCGACATCTCTGCGGACGCCACCCTCGGGCTGATCGATGCGCTCGGGCTCGAGCAGGTCGGTCTGGTCGGGAACTCGATGGGCGGCGACGTTGCCGTCACCCTGACCCTCCAGCACCCGACGCGGGTGTCACGGCTGCTCCTGAACGGTCCCGGGGGGACGGGCGTACCGATCCTCGGTCCCTCCCCGTCCGAGGGCATCCTGCGGCTGATGGACTTCTACGCCAACCCCACGCGAGAGCAGCTGGTGAGCTGGCTCAAGACCATGGTCTTCGACCAGCGCGTGCTCACCGAGGAGCTGATCGAGTCGCGGTTGGCGGCGGCAACAGCTCCCGGCGCTGTGAAGAACCTGCAGGACGCGTACGCGACCTTCTACAACCCGGCCTTCACCGGCGAGGTGCCGCTGTGGGCTCGCGTGCACAAGATCCGGCAGCCGACCCTGATCTGCTGGGGCCGGGACGATCGGGTCGCCCCCGTCGAAGGGGGGCTGCTGCCTGCCCGTCGGATGCCCAAGTGCGACCTGCGGATCTACAGCCGCTGCGGCCACTGGGTGCAGGTCGAGCGCAAGGCCGACTTCGAGCGGGCCGTCCTCGAGCACTTCCTGCCCTGAGGTGCAGTCAGAGCCAGTAGTCGCCACCGATGCCCTGCATCAGCTTGTCGAGCGCGCCGGGTGGCCACTGGCTCGGCTCCGGCTTGCGGTCGACAGTGCGCGAGCGTCGTCGGGCGCCGGGTGCGGGGAACAGCTGACGGGAGGCGAGACGGGCGGCTTCCTGGACGTAGGGGGCCAGTCGCTCCAGGTTCGCGATCTTCACGTCCCCCGACAGCTGCAGGGCGGCAAGGGGGCGACCGGCGCCGCGGAGAGCCACAGCCACCGACACCGTTCCCTGGGCCACTTCCTCCCGCTCGTACGCGATGCCGCCGCGCTGCCGCACCTGAGCCAGGTCCTGACGGAGCGCGTCCAGCGTCGTGATGGTGCGAGGGGTGCGGGTCGCGAGGCGGTGCGGGTAGCTGCTGCGCAGGACCGCGTCATCGCTCCAGGCCAGCATGGCCTTGCCGGCGGACGTGGCATGCGCCGGGGCGCGGCCACCCGTGCGGGTCACGACGTCCGACGACAGGCCCCGACCCTGCCGGTCGACGTAGACGACATCCCGGCGGTCCAGGACGGCCAGGCTCGCTACCGCGCCGGTCCGCGCGTTCAGCTCGCCCAGCAGCGGCATGGCGATCTCGCGCAGCTCGTGGTGCGCGACGGCGAGCCCCCCCAGCTCCAGGGACCGCATGCCGAGTCCGTAGCTCTGACCGCTGTGCTCGAGCCACCGCAGCTCGACGAGCTGGTCGAGGATCCGGTGAGTGGTGGAGCGCGGAAGTCCCGTGCGCTCTGTCAGCTCGGCGAGCGTGAGGCGCGGTGATGCGGCGTCGAAGGCATCGAGGACGAGCGTCATCCGCTCCACCATCGACACCGGCGGTGCGCCCATGCGGCGATCCTATCCCAGTTGACGACCAAGCGCTTGCTTGCCTGAGCCGCATCACGGAGACTCGACCGTGACGACAGAGACGAGGACGGACGTGAGCAGGATCAACGACTACGACGTCGTGGTCGTGGGTTCCGGCGGTGGCGGCCTCGTCGGTGCCCTGAGGGCAGCAGAGCGCGGGCGAAAGGTCCTGGTCCTGGAGAAGGCGGCGAGCTGCGGCGGCACCACGGCGCTCTCGGGCGCGGGGCTCTGGGCACCGGCCAACCTGCACGAGCAGACCGCCGGCCAGCAGGACGACCTGGCGACCGCGCTGACCTACCTGTCCCACACCGTGGGGGACCGCACGCCGGTGTCGATGCAGGAGGCGTTCCTCGCCGCGGCTGCCGAGACGATCGCCTGGCTCGAGACGAAGAACGTGCGCTTCTCCTACATGACCGGCTACCCCGACTACCACCCGTCGGAGCCGGGCGGACTGCTGACGGGACGGGCCATCACCCCGAAGGCCCTGCGGAGGTCGTTCACCGACACCCTCCAGCACGAGGTGCAGCCGGTGCTCCCCATGGGCCACGGCGGTCCGCCCATCACCGATCCCGGTCCCGAGGGGCCGCACTGGGGCGGTCAGTCCCTCATCGCCCAGCTGCTCGCTGCACTTGCTCTCGAAGGTGCTGAGGTCTGGACCTCTACGCCCTTCACCGACCTCCTCGTGGAGGGCGACAGGGTGCTGGGTGTCACGGCACGGCGCAACGGCATCGAGGTCGAGATCGCCGCTCCCGCAGGGGTTCTGCTCGGGTGCGGCGGCTTCGACCACAACCCGGCAATGCGCAAGCAGTGGCAGGACCCGTTGCTGGAGAGCGGCGCGTGGTCCCTGGGGGTGCCGGGCAACACCGGTGACGGGATCGCTGCGGGCATCCGGCTCGGTGCAGCGACCGATCTGCTGGAGGACTGCTGGTGGGCCCCCGGCTTCGTCCGACCCGACGGGAGCCCGTCGTTCCTGCTCTGGGAGCGTGCCGCTCCGACGGGCATCATCGTGGACCAGAACGGCCGGCGGTGGGTGAACGAGGGCACGCCCTACAACACCTTCGGGCACCTGATGCTGGCCGCCCGCGACGAGGGCATCCCGTGCATCCCCAGCTGGTACGTCTTCGACCAGCACGCCCTCGACACCTACGGCTTCGCCGGGCTGCGTCCCGGTGACGATGCCTCCAACTGGGTGTCCTCCGGTGCTCTGGTGCAGGCGGACTCCTTGGCCGAGCTGGCCTCTGTCATCGGCGCGTCAGCTCTGGTCGAGACAGCGCAGCGGTGGAACGCGCTGGCGGAGAAGGGCGTCGACGAGGACTTCGGCAGGGGCGACGAGGGCAGCTACGAGCGGCAGCTGCTGTGGGTCTTCCAGCGCTACCCCGGGATCGCGCCAGCGCACAGGTGGCCCAACCCCTCCTTGGCGCCGTTGTCGCAGGGGCCCTTCTACGCGGGTCGGGTCGTGCTGTCCGACCTGGGTACCAAGGGCGGTCTCGTGTGTGACGAGCACGGTCGGGTGACACGGCCCGACGGCTCGACCATCCCGGGCCTGTACGCCTGCGGGAACACCATGGCCTCGATGATGGGGCACGCCTACCCAGGCCCTGGCGCGTGCATCACGCCGGCCATGGCGTTCGCCTGGCTCGCTGCGGATGCGATGGTGAGCGCATGAGTCGAGTCGTCCTCATCACCGGTGGCGCCCGCGGGCTGGGTCGTGGCCTCGCCCAGGCGTTCGTCGACAACGGCGACGACGTCGTGGTCTGCGGCCGTCACCCGGGAGAGGGCCCCGGTCGGTTCGTGGCGTGCGACGTCCGGGATGCCGAGGCGGTCGACGCCCTCATCGCTGATGTCATGGCGCACGAAGGCCGGCTCGACGTGGTCATCAACAACGCGGGTGGCTCTCCCTACGCGCCCGTCGCGACCTCGAGCCCCCGCTTCGCGGAGCGGATCATCGCGCTGAACCTGGTCGCGCCGCTGTTCGTTGCCCGTGCGGCGCAGGCGGTGATGACCGAGGGGGTGATCCTCAACATCGGCTCGGTGTCCGCGATCCGTCCCGCCCCGGGCACCGCCGCGTATGCCGCGGCAAAGGCCGGGCTCACGACGCTGACACGTGCGCTCGCCCTGGAGTGGGCGCCCCGTGTGCGGGTCAACCAGATCACCGTGGGGTTGCTCTCCGGGGACGACGAGGCGACGACGTACGGCGACGACCTCGAGGCCGTGAAGGCCACCGTCCCCATGGGGCGCATGGCCTCTGTGGCGGACGTGGCCGCCGCCTGCATCATGCTCGCTTCACCCGCGCTGGCGTACGTCACTGGCGCGGACCTGTTCGTCGACGGCGGAGGCGAAGTGCCTGCGTTCCACACCGCACTGGGAGATCACCATGGCTGAGGCCTACATCGTCGAAGCGGTACGCACGCCCGTGACCCGCAAGGGGACGGGGCTCGCCGACGTCCATCCGGCCGACCTCGGCGCGCACGCGCTCACCGCCCTCATCGACCGCTCCGGCATCGACCCGGGTGTCGTCGAGGACGTCGTCTTCGGCTGCGTGGACACGATCGGCGGCCAGGCAGGGGACATCGCGCGGACGTGCTGGCTGGCTGGAGGGCTGCCGGAGCACGTGCCGGGAACCACCATCGACCGTCAGTGCGGCTCGTCGCAGCAGGCGATCCACTTCGCTGCGCAGGGCGTGATGAGCGGGACCCAGGACGTGGTTGTGGCCGGCGGCGTGCAGAGCATGTCCCGGATCCCGATCTCCGCTGCGATGCTCGTCGGTCAGCAGTACGGCTTTCCCGATCCCTTCTCAGGATCGGTCGGCTGGGTGAAGCGCTACGGCGACGGGATCCTTTCGCAGTTCAACAGCGCGGACATGATCGCCAAGAAGTGGGACATCTCCCGCGTGGAGATGGAGGAGTACGCGTACGAGAGCCACCAGCGGGCCTTGCGGGCCATCGCCGACGGTCGCTTCACCCGTGAGATCGCGCCCGTCGGGGACGTCACCGAGGACATCGGTCCGCGCGCCGACACGACTCTCGAGAAGATGGCCGGGCTCAAGACGCTGCAGGAGGAGGGGCGGGTGACCGCGGCCGTGTCCTCGCAGCTGACCGACGGCGCGGCCGCCCTGCTCATCGTGAGCGAGGCTGCCCTCAAGGAGCACGGCCTCACGCCGCGGGCCCGGATCCATCACCTGTCGGTGCTTGCCGACGATCCCGTGATGATGCTGACGGCTCCCATCCCGG
>JAODNB010000237.1 GCA_025464795.1 Frankiales bacterium | reverse complement strand
TCGGTCGTCATCAGCTCGCGGAACGCCGCAGCCTGCGACGCGGCTGTGTCCGAGCTGTCGGCCCATGGTCCGGTCACGGCCGTACCGGCGGACCTGCAGACGGAGGCGGAGTGCCTCCGCCTCGCCGACACGATCTCGCAGCCGCTCCATGTGCTCGTCAACAACGCGGGGGCGACGTGGGGTGCGCCGCTCGCGGACTTCCCGGAGTCCGGGTGGGACAAGGTGCTGAACCTCAACGTGAAGGGCCCGTTCTTCCTCACCCGCGCACTGCTCCCTCGGCTCGAGGAGGCGGCCACCGACGACGACCCCGCCCGAGTGATCAACATCGGCAGTGTCGACGGGCTGAAGGTCCCGGCGCTCGACACCTACTCCTACAGCGCCTCGAAGGCCGCCATCCATCACCTCACCCGGCACCTCGCCCGCGACCTCGGGCCGAAGCGCATCACCGTCAACGCGATCGCCCCGGGCCCGTTCCAGTCGAAGATGATGGCAGCCACCCTGGACCAGTTCGGCGACGCCATCGCGGCGGCCTCGCCCCTCGGCCGCATCGGGCGCCCCGACGACATGGCCGGGACGGCGGTGTTCCTCGCGAGCCGGGCCGGGTCCTACGTCACCGGCGCCGTGATCCCTGTGGACGGCGGGATCACGACCACCCGTTAGGAGTGGTTGTGGGCGAAGCACTCCTGGCACAGCGCTGCCTGCGTGCCGATCAGCCGGTAGAGGTCATCGACGCGCGCGCAGTGGTCGCAGGTCTGCACGACCTGGGGCACCGGGCCGGTGAGGTCGATGGTCATGCCTTCACCATCGGTGCCCGTGCGGACCGGCTGCGCAGCCGCGCGGAGCCTCTTTCACTGCTCCGTCCGGGTCACAGGAACGCGGCGGTCGATCCACCCAAGGGCAGGGGGTCCATCCCGAGCTTCGCGTGGTCCCAGGAGCGGACGCGGTCCACGTCAACGCGCACGGCGACGCGCTTGTTCAGCATGACCTCGACGAACGGCCGCATCTCCTCCGTGTAGGGGCCGGTGTAGCGCTCCCAGACGCTCACCCCCACGGCCCACAGCGCGTCCGGGTCGTCGAGCACGACAGCCGTGCCCTCCAACGAGACGCCCTTGAGCTCGTTGTAGGTGTTGCCGCTCTCGATGAGGACCGTGATGCGCGGGTCGCGGCCGAGGTTCACGGCCTTCTGCGACTTGCCCTTCGTCTCGAACCAGATGATCCCGTCGATCACGGCGTACCACATGGCCACCAGGTGAGGGGTGCCGTCCGGCCCGATGGTCGCCATGGTCGCGTTGCGGCTCTGCTCGACGTAGGCGGTGATCTCGTCGTCGGTCATGGTGATCTGCGAGCGCTGGTTGGTCCCCATCTTCCGAACCTAGCCCAGCAGTCGGCGCCCCTGCTCGACGAGCCTCGTGCGGAGCAGCGCACCTTCCTCGGCGAAGCCGCGCTGGGCAGTCGCGTAGACCGCCCTGCCCGCTGAGGTCTCGATGGGCACGGCCGAAAGACCAAGGCCCCGGAAGTCGTACGGGGAGGCGCGCATGTCCAGCACCCGCACCCGACGGGCGAGGTCGAAGCAGTCCGCCACGAGCTCCGACGCGATCCAGGGCGACAGCTTGTACGACCACTTGTACAAGTCCATGTTCGCGTGCAGGCAGCCTCCCTGCTCCAAGGCGGCCTGGTCCTCTCGGGTGGGCTGGAGCAGGTTCAGCGACCGGGCCGGCGGGGTGAAGAACCGAAAGGCGTCGTGGTGCGAGCAGCGGATCGGCAGCTGCTGCACCACCTCGTCAGTTCCCTTCTCTCCCAGGCGAAGTGGCCATTCCCGGTGACGCGGTTCGTCACGGAAGACCATCGCCCACTCGTGGAGCCCGAAGCACCCGAAGGCCGGCTCCCGGCGCGCTGTCTTCTCAAGCAGGTCGACGATCCACTCCGCTCGCACCGGGGGCGGGTCGTTCCAGGGCTGGGGCTGCTCGTACTCCTGGAGCAGCACACCCGCGCCAGGGCTCCATCGGCGCAGCTTCGAGGGCCGGTGGGAGTAGTAGGTGAACAGGAAGTCCTCGACCGGGTGCTTCTCGCCCCGAGCTGCCCGTTCGCGGTGTCCCGCAGTCCAGGCATCGACCCTCGCGTGGTGCGCGTCTGCCCTTGCGGTCCATTCCTCGCGCGTCAGCGCCTCGGTCATCCGAGGACGCGGTCGCGCAGGGCCGGCCACGGGCCGAGCCGAGCGACGATGGTGAGCTGCGACGGCGCGTCGTTGTCCTTGTACCAACGGCCGTAGTGGGCACTGGTCCAGCCGTGCCCACCCGCGAAGAAGCGGCGCACCGCGTCGAGGCACTCCTCGTCCGTCCAGCGCCTTGCCGTGTCGGCAGTCTCCGCCTTCGACAGCGGGATGCCTGCCTCGCGACAGGCGGCCGCCCAGGTGCCGAACCGGTACCGGATGACAGAAGCCGGCGGCTGCACCTCGGGGTCGCGGTGCGCGTCCCAGTAGGCAGCTGTCACCGGGACCCCGCCACGAGCTTGCCTCTCCCGACCGAGCACCAGGGACATGCCGCGCAGGCCGAGCAGGATCGACTCGCGCGGATAGCGGTCGTGGGTCGTGAAGGCGGGACGGGTCTTCGGCTCGTCGCCCGGCCACACCGCAGCCGCCACCTCCGCCTGGGTCACGCCGAGAGCCTCCGCGATCTGCGTCGTGCTGGCGTTGTCCTCGCGAAGCAGGTACGAGTGGATGCGGGCGCCCAGGGCCTTGACCTCGTCCGGGACCGGCTTGCGTCGGCGGACCGGTGCCGGGACCTCGAGCCCGGCTCGGACGAACGTGGCCTTCGCCCGCCACAGCTCCAGGCCGTAGCGCTCAGCCGCTTCCTCGAGCGAGTCCCCACGAGCCATACGCGACTGAAGGCGCGTCAGATAGGGCTCGGTCATGCCCCCATTGTGCTGCGTGCGCTAGGCAGGTGGGGTGATCCCCGCCGCCGTCCTGTCCCATGTCGGCTTCCGGCGCGATGAGACCCAGATCCTCCGCGGCATCGATCTCAC
>JAODNB010000204.1 GCA_025464795.1 Frankiales bacterium | reverse complement strand
ACGCCGGGAGCCGCCGCCGCCGAGGCCGACGTCATCATGATCCTCGCGCCGGACACCGTGCAGCGGAAGCTCTACGAAGCTGACGTGGCCCCCAACCTGAAGGACGGCGACGCTCTGTTCTTCGGCCACGGCCTCAACATCCGGTTCGGCCTCATCACCCCGCCGGCGGGCGTCGATGTCGCCATGGTGGCGCCCAAGGGCCCTGGTCACCTGGTGCGGCGCCAGTTCGTCGACGGGCGCGGCGTGCCGTGCCTCATCGCGGTGGAGCAGGACGCGACCGGGGGAGCGCAGGCGCTCGCGCTGTCCTACGCCAAGGGCATCGGCGGCACCAAGGCCGGCGTGCTGAAGACGACGTTCACCGAGGAGACCGAGACCGACCTGTTCGGCGAGCTGGCCGTTCTCTGCGGCGGCGCAACAGCGCTGGTGCAGGCCGGCTTCGAGGTCCTCACCGAGGCCGGCTACCAGCCGGAGGTCGCCTACTTCGAGTGCCTGCACGAGCTCAAGCTCATCGTCGACCTGATGTACGAGGGCGGCATCTCCAAGATGCGCTGGTCCATCTCCGACACGGCCGAGTTCGGTGACTACAAGACCGGTCCCCGCATCGTGACCGCGGAGACCAAGGCCGAGATGAAGAAGGTGCTCACCGAGATCCAGGACGGCACCTTCGTCAAGGCCCTCATCGACGACGACGACGCGGGTGCCCCCTGGCTCCAGGGCCAGCGCAAGGCCGGCGAGGAGCACCCGATCGAGGTCACCGGCGCCAAGCTCCGCCCGATGATGGCCTGGATCGACAACCCCTAAACCCTTCGCCGCCCCCACCCACCCCCACTTCCCTGTCAGAGGAGATCAGGGAAGTGGGGGTCGGGGGTGGGTCAGGGGGTGCCGAACCAGCCTTGGACGTCGACGGCGTAGGCGACGGCTCCGGCGCTGTTGCGCAGGGTGAACGAGCCTGCGTTGGCTCCGCCACCGAGGGGGATGGTCGCCATCGCACCGGCGGACCGCCCCGGCGCCAGGCTGAGGACCGAGTTCGTCGGCACCGGTGAGCCGGTGTAGTACGCCGAGAAGTAGGTGGCCACGGTCGGCGCGATGCCCTGGACGTTCACCACGACGGCGCGGGCGGTGGTCGGCACCCCGTAGGTGTCGTTGCCGTCGCCCACGTTCACCACCTTCGTGCCTGCAGCTCCGAGCTTGGCAGCGCCGGTGAGCAGCCGCTGCGGCAGCACGTTCCGGTAGGCCGTGCCGCCGCTGGGGTTGGTGTCGTACCAGCCCGCGACCTCGGCGACCAGGTCGGTCGTCCCGAGGTAGTTCCGGAAGCGCACCTTGCCGTTCAGCAGCTTCACGATCGCCTGGTTCGCCTCGACGGCGCCCGCGTTGAGGTTCACCGTCCAGCCGACGGTGGACCCACCTGGCGTGTACGCCGTCACGTAGGTGTGGACCGACGGCCTGATCGCCGTGACGGTGAGCACGGCAGCGACGGCAGTGCTGGGCACGCCGCCCGCGCCGGCGACCACGAGATCCTCGATCTGGCCCTGGCCGAGCCGGCGCTTCGCGAGCCCCGTACCCGTCCGACTGTCTGCAAGACGACGCTGCGTCATGGGGTGGAAGTACAGCTGCCCGGTGGGCGCGTAGTAGCCGACGATGTCGACGAGCAGCCTCGCCGCACCGCCTTCGTTGCGCACCCGGATCTTCTGGGCCCTCCCCGGAGGCCCGCCACCGCTGATGGGCACCGTCGCGAGGTCGGAGCGGTCATCCCGCGCGTAGGTGATGAGGTTCGAGGCACTGGGGATCGGCGCCCCGTCGAACCGCGGCGTCGGGTAGGCCCGCACGGTGCTCGTGCTGCTCGGCTGCGACGTCGTGAGATTCACGACGACAGCTGTCGCGCTGGCGGGGACCCGGCTGGCCAGCGAGATGTCGCGCTCACCGCCGTTGGGGACGCGGGTGGCGCCGGTGTCCAGCAGGCGGGCGGCGGGCACGGGCGTGTACCGGGCCCCGGGAGGTGCGGGGGTCGTCCAGCCCATGTCGCGCAGCATGCCCAGCGTGACCTCTCCGGGGTCGCGGGTGACGTCGCCGCCCTCGGCGTAGGGCGTCATGAGCGAGTCAGGGTCGCCCTGCGGGTAGGCCTCGTCGTCGAGGTGGCTGTACGTGGTCCCGCTCGCGTAGGTCGTCGGCGCCCAGAGCTGGGGCTCGCGCCCCCGATCCGCCGCAGCGCCCTCGGGTCCGAACCAGTACAGGCCGTTGCTGGTGATCGCGTCGTGCAGCTCGGTGCTGCCGTTGGGGTAGTCGAGGATGCCGGTCCCGTCCGAGGTCCCCGTGAGGAAGTCGAAGACGTAGGGCCGGTCATCGGGCGTCGACGCGTGGGGGTCGTACCCGTAGGAAGCTGTCGTGCCGCCCGGGTCCTCGGCAACGCTGCCCAGGAAGCCCAAGCCGTGTCCGAGCTCGTGCAGCACGACCGACTGGAAGTCGACGCACGCACCTGCCGTCGGCGTGGGGTTCGGGTCGTCGGGGCTCGCGACCGGCGTGCAGACCGCGGAGGCGATCCCCGAGGGGTCGGCGGAGTAGTAGAAGGCGGCGTCGTCGTTCGAGAAGGTCGCTTCGATGTCGGTGTGGTCGGGGTCGTCGTCGCCCAGCGTCGCCGAGCCCGGGTCGTGGTCCACGCCGAAGAGGGCGTTCGACTCGGCTACGGGGAAGTACGGGAAGGACGGGTCGCACGGCTGACCCGGCTGGGCACTGCAGTAGAAGCTCGTCGGGCCGGCCTCACCGAGCAGGGTCGGGTCCGTGGCGAAGGGCTGGAGCGTCGCCTTCACGGTGATCGTGACGGGAGAGGCGACGGCGTGCGCCCAGGTGTCCACGGCTCGGTCGAAGGCGTCCCGTGCCGGGATGTTCGCGTTGAACCCGGCGTCGTAGATCACGTGCCAGTTCGACAGCTTCGTCGGGCTCAGCGCTCGCGCCCGCAGCGCCTGGCCCGAGACGCCGGGAGCGCTCCCGCCTGAGAGCGGACGCCTGGTGCGGTCCACCGGGGGGATCACGGTGGTGTGGCCGTCCGACCGCTTCGCGTGCACGGTCCCCATCGCGCCATGAGCCGACCTGACCTGGACGGTCGCGGCAGCGGGTGTCGTGGGGAGGCAGGCGAGCGCGACGGCAACCGCGACAGCGGAGCCGCAGGCAGCAGGGACACGGAGGGGCAGTCGCACGAGGGGCTCCAGCTGGTGGCACGGGTTGGCTGCTCCATCGTCCCCTACCTTGGCGAAACCGTCGGCGTGCGCGCTCGCTAGGGTTGCCAGACCCCACCACCGCTTCTTGAGGACCCCTGTGACCCGTCCCGCCGTCCTCATCGCCGAGGAGCTCGCTCCGTCCGTCCTGGACGCCCTCGGCGATGGCTTCGACATCCGCTACGTCGACGGCGCCGATCGCTCAGCGCTGCTGCCAGCGCTCAAGGACGTTGACGCGATCCTGATCCGCAGTGCCACCCAGGTGGACGCGGAGGCGCTCGCCGCCGCCCCGAGGCTGAAGGTGATCGCCCGCGCGGGCATCGGGCTCGACAACGTTGACGTACCGGCGGCGACGGCTCGTGGGGTCATGGTCGTCAACGCCCCGCAGAGCAACGTCGTGAGCGCCGCCGAGCAGGCCGTCGCCCTCTTGCTCGCCTGCGCGCGCAACATCGCCCCGGCGAACGAGGCCCTCAAGCAGGGGAAGTGGCAGCGGTCGAAGTGGACCGGCGTCGAGGTCGCGGACAAGACCGTCGGCGTGGTCGGTCTGGGCCGCATCGGGGTGCTGTTCGCTCAGCGGATGAGCGCCTTCGGCACCCGCTTGATCGCGTACGACCCCTACATCTCGACGGTCCGCGCCGCCCAGATCGGGGTCCGGCTCGTGACGCTCGAGGAGCTGTTGCGGGAGAGCGACTTCATCTCCATCCACCTGCCGAAGACCCCGGAGACGGTGGGCCTGATCGGCAAGGAGCAGCTCGCCCTCTGCAAGCCCACCGTGCGGATCATCAACGCCGCCCGCGGAGGCCTCGTCGACGAGCAGGCGCTGGCCGACGCACTGGCAGGTGGCGTCGTCGCGGGCGCCGGGATCGACGTGTTCGCGACCGAGCCGTGCACGGACTCCCCGCTGTTCGCCTTCGACTCCGTCGTCGTCAGCCCGCACCTCGGTGCGTCAACCGTCGAAGCCCAGGACAAGGCGGGCATCGCCGTGGCCCGATCTGTGAAGCTGGCCCTCGAGGGCGACTTCGTGCCCGACGCGGTCAACGTCCAAGCCGGCGGGGTCGTCGTCGAAGAGGTGCGGCCAGCGCTACCGCTCGTGGAGAAGCTCGGACGCATCTTCACCGGCCTGGCCGGGGGAGTGGCTGCCACGATCGAGGTCGAGGTCCGTGGTGAGATCACGGCACACGACGTCTCGGTCCTGCAGCTCGCGGCGCTCAAGGGCGTCTTCGCCGACGTCGTCGAGGAGCAGGTCACCTTCGTCAACGCGCCCGCGCTGGCTGCCGAACGGGGCGTGGCGGTGTCGCTCACGACCGACGCCGACAGCCCCGACTTCCGCTCTCTCATCACGGTTCGCGGTGTGCTTCCGGACGGCACCTCCGTCAGCGTCGCGGGGACCCTGACCGGGCCGCGGCAGGTCGAGAAGATCACCGACGTGGACGGCTTCGACGTCGACATCGTCCCCGCCGAGCACCTGCTGTTCCTCCGGTACGCCGACAAGCCAGGCGTCGTCGGCACTGTCGGAGCGGCCTTGGGCGAGGCGCAGGTGAACATCGCCGGTGCGCAGGTCAGCCGCACCTCTCAGGGCGGGGACGCCCTGATGGTCCTGACCGTCGACAGCGCGGTCCCTGCGGAGGTGCTGGACCAGATCGCCGCCAGCATCGGCGCGCAGTCTGCTCGGGCCGTCGACCTGGCATGAGGTTCGCCTCCTACGACGGAGCACAGCTCTCCTACACCGCTGTCGGCACCGGGCCCGCCCTGGTCTGCGTGCCGGGCGGACCGGGCCGGGCAGTCGCCTACCTGGAGGACCTCGCGGGGCTGAGCGCGACGCGAACGCTCGTGCTGCTCGACCCGCGTGCGACCGGCCACAGCGAGGTCCCGGCCGACCCGTCGACCCTGCGGTTCGACCGGATGGGCGAGGACCTCGAAGCGCTGCGCGAGCACCTGGGCCTGGAGCAGCTGGACGTCCTCGGTCACTCTGCGGGAACGCTGATCGCCCAGGCCTGGGCCTCCGCGCACCCGCAGTCGGTGGGTCGGCTCGTGCTCGTGACCCCCAGCGACCGGCTGCAGGGCGGGGAGCGCGCGGACATCCCGGCGATCAAGGCCGGTTTCGCCGAGGAGCCCTGGTATGAGGACGCCGCCCGTGCCGAAGCGGACCTCGAGGACGCGCCGCCGTCCCAGCGCGCCTCTCTGGAGCGGCTGGCCCGGCCGTTCTCCTACGGGCGATGGGACGAGCGCTGCCAGGAGCACGCCGCCACGGCCGACCACCAGTGCAGCAAGCGGGCCCTACTGGGGTTCGGCTTCGGTGCTGAGGAGGTCGACCTCGCGGCTCTGCTCGCTGGTCTCAGGGCGGTGACCGCACCGGTCCTCGTCGTGGGTGGCGCCCGCGACGGGCTGACCGGCGTCGAGTCTGTCCAGCTCGTGGGGAGCTGCTTCCCGCACGCGCAGACCATCGTCATCGAGGGCGCCGGGCACTACCCCTGGGTCGACCAGCCCCAGGCCTTTCGTACGGCAGTAGAGAGGTTCTTGCTCTGATGGACTGGAAGCTGGAAGTCGTCATGGTGCCCGTGTCCGACGTGGATCGGTCGATCGAGTTCTACCAGCGGGTGGGCTTCCACCTCGACCACAACATCGCGCCGACGCCCACCATGCGCGTCGTCCAGCTGACGCCTCCGGGTTCGGGTTGCTCGATCGTGTTCGCCGGCGCCTCGGGGATCGGCGACATGGCACCGGGGTCCCTGAAGGGCACGCACCTCGTAGTCTCCGACATCGAAGCGGCACGGCAGCACCTGCTCGACAACGGCATCGAGGCCAGCGACGTCCAGTGGATGGGGGAGCAGGTCGCCTTCGTGTACTTCGACGATCCCGACGGCAACAGCTGGGCCGTGCAGGAGATCCGCAAGAGCTAGGCAAGTTTGTTACCCTCAACGCCATGGCGAGCCTCCTCCTTACGGGCCGCGACGAGGGTTCTTCCTAGAGGCCACCTCCTCGTCGCGGGTGATCGTGCTGGCCGCACCCCGAACGAGATCGCAGGAGACCTTGTGAAGCACAACCGGTACCAGCCGTTCGCCCCGATCGACATCCCCGATCGCACCTGGCCCTCGCAGGTGATCGACAAGGCCCCGCAGTGGTGCTCGGTCGACCTCCGTGACGGCAACCAGGCGCTCATCGAACCGATGGACGCCGACCGCAAGCTGAAGCTGTTCACCCTGCTCGTCGAGATGGGCTACAAGGAGATCGAGGTCGGCTTCCCCGCCGCCTCCTCCACCGACTTCGACTTCATCCGTCTGCTGATCGAGAAGGACCACATCCCTGCGGACGTGACGATCCAGGTCCTCACGCAGGCTCGCGAGGAGCTCATCGAGCGGACCGTCCAGTCGCTGGTCGGCTGCACGAGCCCCGTCCTGGTCCACCTCTACAACTCGACGTCGACGCTTCAGCGTCGGGTGGTGTTCGGGCTCGACAAGGACGGCGTCAAGGACATCGCCGTCCAGGGCGCGACGTGGTGCAAGAAGTATGTCGAGCAGCTGCTGCCCGGCCAGGTCGTCCGGTGGCAGTACAGCCCGGAGTCCTTCACCGGAACCGAGCTCGACTACGCCGTCGAGGTCTGCGAGGCGGTCATGGACGTGTGGCAGCCGACGCCTGAGAGCCCCGTCGTCATCAACCTGCCGGCGACGGTCGAGATGAGCACGCCGAACGTCTACGCCGACCAGATCGAGTGGGTCATCCGTCGGCTCGGTGCCCGCCGCTCGTCGGTCATCATCAGCCTGCACCCCCACAACGACCGGGGGACAGCGGTCGCCGCTGCGGAGCAGGGCGTCATGGCGGGGGCCGACCGGGTCGAGGGCTGCCTGTTCGGCAACGGTGAGCGCACGGGGAACGTCTGCCTGGTGACGCTCGGACTCAACCTGTTCAGCCAGGGCATCGAGAGCGGCATCGACTTCAGCGACATCGACGAGATCCGGCGCACCGTCGAGCACTGCAACCAGCTGCCCGTGCACCCTCGCCACCCGTACGGCGGGGACCTCGTCTACACGGCCTTCTCCGGCTCCCACCAGGACGCCATCAAGAAGGGCCTGGAGGCCATGGAGCGCGATGCGGCCGCGGCCGGAGTTCCGGTCGACGACTACCAGTGGGGCGTTCCGTACCTGCCCATCGACCCGAAGGACGTCGGGCGCACCTACGAGGCGGTCATCCGGGTCAACAGCCAGTCCGGCAAGGGCGGCGTGGCCTACGTGCTCAAGCACGACCACCACCTCGACCTCCCGCGGCGCATGCAGATCGAGTTCTCCCGCATCGTGCAGGAGGTCGCGGACGGCGAAGGCGGTGAGATCTCGCCCGCACGCATCTGGTCCATCTTCGGCGACACCTACCTCGGTCCGGGTGCCCTCTCTCTCGTGTCGTTCAGCACGAGCAGCGGCGACACGGACGCCATCGAGTCGGTCGTCGTCTGGCAGGGAGCCGAGCACACGATCCGCGGCGAGGGCAACGGGCCCATCGCAGCCTTCGTGCACGCCCTGTCGACCCTGGGCCTGGACGTCCGCGTCCTCGACTACGTCGAGCACGCCACCGGCGCCGGTGAGGACTCCCAGGCGGCGTCCTACCTCGAGCTCGCGGTCGCCGGTCAGGTCGTCTGGGGCTGCGGCATCCACCCGTCGATCGTCACGAGCTCCCTGCGCGCGATCGTCAGCGGGGTCAACCGCGTCTCATGATGTGGGATGGCAGTCCCACCATGTAGCATTGCCGGTATGACGAAGCTGGCAGTGATCGGTGGAGACGGCATCGGACCGGAGGTCGTCGCCGAGGGCCTCAAGGTGCTGCGCACCGTGCTGCCCGACGTCGACACCACCGACTACGACCTCGGGGCGACCGCATATCACCGCACCGGTGAGACGCTGCCCGAGTCGGTCATCGACGAGCTCCGGGGGTTCGACGCGATCCTGCTCGGCGCCATCGGGGATCCCTCGGTGCCGCCGGGAGTGCTCGAGCGCGGCCTGCTGCTGAAGCTGCGCTTCGCCCTGGACCACCACGTCAACCTGCGTCCCGTCCGCCTGTACCCCGGAGTCGAGGGTCCGGTGAAGGGGCCGGTCGACATGGTGGTCGTGCGCGAGGGCACCGAGGGCCCGTACGTCGGCAACGGCGGGTCGATGCGCACCGGCACCCCGCACGAGGTCGCGACGGAGGTCTCGATCAACACGGCGTACGGCGTCGAGCGGGTCGTCCGCGACGCCTTCGGCCGCGCGCAGAAGCGACGGAAGCACCTCACCCTGGTGCACAAGACCAACGTCCTCGTGCACGCCGGTGGTCTGTGGAAGCGCGTCTTCGACGAGGTGCACGCGGACTTCCCGGACGTCGAGGTGGGCTACCAGCACATCGACGCCGCGTCGATGTTCTTCGTGACCGACCCCGGGCGCTTCGACGTGGTCGTGACCGACAACCTGTTCGGCGACATCATCACCGACATCGGTGCGGCCATCGGGGGCGGCATCGGCCTCGCCGCCTCGGGCAACCTGGACGTCTCGGGCACGAACCCGAGCATGTTCGAGCCGGTGCACGGCAGTGCCCCAGACATCGCCGGCCAGCAGAAGGCGGACCCGACCGCGACGGTGCTGTCCGTCGCGCTCCTGCTCGACCACCTCGGCCACGCCGAGGAGGCGCAGCGCGTCGAGTCCGCCGTGGCGAAGGACCTCGCCACCCGTGGCACGGGCGTACGCAGCACGGCCGCAGTGGGCGACGCGCTCGCCACCCTCGTCGCCGGATAGCGGTCCGTGGCCTCCCAGTAGCCTTGTACGACAGGAGGACTCAGATGAGCATGCAGTTCGCAGTGACGCCGACCGACCACCCCACCAGCGACAAGGCCCGCGCCGAGATCCTGGCAAACCCGGCGTTCGGCAAGGTCTTCACCGACCACATGGTGACGGCCACGTACACCGAGGGCCAGGGCTGGCACGACGGCGTCCTGACTGCGTACGGCCCCACGCTTGTCGACCCGGCCTCCGTCGTCCTCCACTACGGGCAGACGGTCTTCGAGGGCATGAAGGCCTACCGCCAGCCCGACGGCGGCGTCTCGCTGTTCCGGCCCGAGCGCAACGCCCGCCGGATGGCCAAGAGCTCCGAGCGGCTGGCCCTGCCACAGCTTCCGGAGGAGCTGTTCCTGGAGTCGCTCGAGCTGCTCGTGAAGCAGGACCAGGCCTGGGTGCCGAACGGCGAGGGCGCCTCGCTCTACCTGCGGCCGTTCATCTGGGCGACCGAGGTGGGGCTCGGGGTGCGCCCTTCCGCGTCCGCGCTCTACCAGCTGATCGCGTCGCCCTCTGGCAACTACTTCAGCGGTCCGCTGCGTCCGGTGTCGCTGTGGCTCTCCCAGGAGTACACCCGCTCCGCGCCCGGTGGCACCGGCGCTGCCAAGTGCGGAGGCAACTACGCCGCTTCGCTGATCGCCCAGCAGGAGGCCATCGCCAACGGCTGCGACCAGGTCGTCTTCCTCGATGCCGGCGAGCACCGCTGGCTCGAGGAGCTCGGCGGGATGAACATCTTCCTCGTCCTCGACGACGGAACGCTGGTCACGCCCGAGGTGAGCGGCACGATCCTGGAGGGCATCACCCGCGACTCGATCATCACGATCGCAAAGGACCTCGGCCACACGGTCGAGGAGCGTCGGGTCGACGTCGACGAGTGGCGCAAGGGTGCCGTCGACGGCCGGGTCGTCGAGGTCTTCGCCTGCGGTACCGCTGCGGTCATCACGCCGATCGGTGCGCTGCGCTGGCCCGGGGGCGAGGCGGTCGCAGGTACAGGGGAACCCGGCACGATCACGATGAAGCTGCGCAACGCCCTCATGGACGTCCAGTACGGCCGCGCCGAGGACACCTACGGCTGGATGCGCCGCGTCGTCTAGTCCTTTGGCCCCAGCGGGCGTAGCGTCGCCAGCAGGAGGTGCCCCGTGCACGTACGTGACGCGATGAGCCCGATGGTCCTGACGATCGGGCCGACCCACACGCTCCGCCAGGCCGCGAAGCTCATGGCCGAGCGCAAGATCGGTGCAGCGGTGGTCCTCGACCCCGAGGCCGACGGGCCGGGCATCCTGACCGAGCGCGACGTCCTCGAAGCGGTCGCGCAGGGCCAGGACCCGGAGACCGAGATCTGCTCCGATCACCTGACCCCGGACGCCGTGACGGCGATGCCCGACTGGGAGATCGGGCGCGCCGCCGCCGCCATGGTCAGCGGTGGTTTCCGTCACCTGGTGGTGTGCCAGGACGGCGAGGTCGTCGGCATCCTGTCGGTGCGCGACATCGTCCGCGTCTTCAGCGAGCGCGGCCAGCTGGCCACCACCTGATCCGCACCGTGTAGCGTGCGGCGCGTGAAGTACCTGGTCATCATTCCCAGGCGCGCCTGCTGAGCTCCCTCAGCTGACGCGCTTCCCCTTCGTGCCCTCGGGCCGGAGGGGTTCGCTGTTTCTGGAGCACCCCTTGAACGACGCTTTCCACGTGTACGACACCACGCTGCGCGACGGGTCGCAGGGCGAGGGGCTGTCCTTGTCCGTCAACGACAAGCTGGCCATCGCTCGGCACCTGGACGACCTGGGTGTGGGGTTCATCGAGGGCGGCTGGCCGGGAGCGAACCCGAAGGACGCCGAGTTCTTCCGACGGGCGCGCACCGAGCTCGACCTCCGTACGGCGCAGCTCACCGCCTTCGGCGCGACGCGCAAGCCCGGCGGGGTGACCGCAGACGACCTGGCGCACCTGCGTGAGTCGGGGGCCACCATCGCCACGATGGTCGCGAAGAGCGACGCGCGGCACGTGACGAGGGCACTGCGCACGACGCTCGAGGAGAACCTCGCGATGGTGCGCGACTCCGTGTCGCACCTCGTGGCCGAGGGACAGCGGGTCGTCCTCGACGCGGAGCACTTCTTCGACGGGTGGAAGGCCGACCGCGCGTACGCCCTCGAGGTCCTTCGGGTCGCCGCGGAGGCCGGGGCGTCGGTGCTCGTGCTGTGCGACACCAACGGCGGGATGCTCCCGACTCAGCTCCAGGACATCGTCGGCGCGGTCGTCGCGGACGGTCTGCGCGTCGGCATCCACGCGCACAACGACACGTCCTGCGCGGTGGCCAACTCCCTGGCCGCGATCGAGGTCGGCGCCACCCACGTCCAGGGGACGGCGAACGGGTACGGCGAGCGGTGCGGCAACGCCGACCTGTTCAGCGTGGTCGCCGCACTGGAGAACAAGCTCTCGCGACAGGTCCTGCCCGCGGGTCGGCTCGCCGAGCTCGCCCGGGTGTCGCACGCGGTCGCAGAGGTCGCCAACGTCGCCCCGGTCGCGGCGCAGCCGTGGGTGGGCGCGTCCGCGTTCGCGCACAAGGCGGGCCTGCACGTCAGCGCCATCAAGGCCGACCCGGACCTCTACCAGCACACCGACCCGGCCGCCGTGGGTAACGAGATCCGGCTGCTCATCTCGGAGATGGCCGGGCGCGCGACGATCGAGCTCAAGGGCAAGGCTCTCGGCCTGGAACCGGACGCCGAGACGATCGCGCGCGTGCTCGACCGGGTGAAGGGACTCGAGTCCATCGG
>JAODNB010000191.1 GCA_025464795.1 Frankiales bacterium | reverse complement strand
ATCCCGAGCCACATCGAAAAGCGCCTGTCGCACAACGCCCTTGCCCCCACACGTAGGGCACGGCCCCAGCCGCACGTAGTTCCAGTCGACGCTCCCGTCATCATTGAGCCGGAACTCGCCGACCATCTCCACAGTGCTCGGCGGCTTGCCGTTCAAGCGGAACAGCGTCTTGCACGCTCCGCATAGCAGCGGAGGCACATCCACTCCGCCGACCGTTACACCCTCGGGCGTGACTGCGAACAGGGTCTTCTGTTCGCCGTCCTCCGCCTCGACTACGAAGCCGCCGGGTCCCTGCGTGACCCGGAACTTCTTCTCTTCCACCAGGGCTCCTGCGTCACGTTTGCGTCACGCCTCTCGGCGCCCCGCCCGTTCATAAAGAGGCCCTCCGACCTATACCTGCAGGTCAGAGGGCATCTTCACGGGTGGAGCTGAGGGCACTCGAACCCCTGACCCCCACACTGCCAGGCAGGCCGATGCCCCGCGTGGAAACGCTACTTTCCTTATTCGTCAGGCTATCTGGAATTGTTGGGGTAGCTCTGGAGCTGTAGAGATCGCTCCCGAGCGGGCACGTGGCGGGCACGACCGCCGTGACGGGCGGGGGCGCCGCGCGTGACTACCAACCCGTTTCAGGGCCGTACCTCATTGATGTGCAGGTCGCTGCTTTCAGTGTCTCTCCGTAGTTGGCTACGGACAAGCGACGGCACCCTGAGGCCCCGCCCCCCGTCCCGCGACCAGGCGATGTCGAGTCCCTTCGTCCACTGAGCGGGTGCGGCCACGGGGAGTTGCACCCGAGGTCTGAGGCTCGGTCCGCAGCATGGTCACGTGAGCAGCTCACTTGATGGATCCCCGGGAGCAGCATCCGGCAGCGACACGCGGAAGACGCGTAGCTGGAGAGCGAGCAGGTAGTAGTAGCCGACGAGGGCCGTGAGTTCGAAGATCTGCTCGGTGCCGATCCTTGCCTGGAGGTCGCCGAACGACTCATCAGCGAGGTCGACGCGGGTCAGCATCTCGGACGTCGCCCGAGCTATGACGGCATCGTCCGGCGCAAGGTTGTCGAAGTCACCGGCACGAAGATCCGTAACCTCGCTCGAGGTCAGTCCAAGGGATTTCGCGATGGGCTCGTGCGCGTAGCGCTCGAACGCTGCGTCGGTGTGGGCGGCGACCACGAGGATGGCGATCTCTCGAGCTCGGTCTGGGAGTCGCGTCGAGTAGCGCAAGCTGGAGCCGAGGGCCTGGAGCGATTGCCCCACGACGGGTTGGAGCAGAAACGCGTTGAACGGCCCCTCGAGGCACCCGCTCGCGTCCACGAGAGGTACGGAGTTCGTCTGATGGGCACGCGGACCCCCCAGAATGCTCTGATAAAGATCGCGCTGTGCAGGGTCGAGGTCGGCAGGGAGCAGCTTGGCGCAGCGAACTTGCTCGCTCACAGCAGTGACCTTCCCCGGCGGCCAGCAGGGTCGTCGGGCGATTGCGGATGGCGTTCGGCCGAGCCAGCGACATTTGTGCACACCGGCGTCAACCGCGGACAAGCTGTGCTCGGAACCAGTCCGCGACGAACTCGGTGCGTTCGTTGGAGTGGTTGTAGATCGTGTGCTCGCCGTCGTCCCAGATACGCATGGTTGCGAGCGCCGACATGGGTAGGAATGCTTCCTGTTGCTCGCGCGTCACCAGCGGATCGGCTGCTCCGTGGAGGACGAGCAGCGCTGCCGACATGCGGTCGATCTTCGAATCCAGCCACAGACCGCGGAAAACCACAGCGGCCTCGTCGTCGGTGTCAACACCAAGCAGGGCCTGTGACTGTTCTCGTGCCGTCCGGAACGGCAACGGCTCTGGGGTGGCGGTGGATCCGTTGACGCAGCAGGCGTGGAACCGGCTGTCGTGGACGGCGGCCCGCGCGGCCAGCAGACCGCCGAAGCTGTTCCCCCAGACGCCGCTCGGCCCTTCGTAGCCCGTGTGCGCCTGGACAGCGTCAAGGACGGCGCTGAACGCTCGATCGGATGTTGCGTCGAGATGCAGCCCACCGGTCATACGCGTCTGGCCCTGTCCGGGAGCCTCGAAGAGAACGGTGCAGAGACCTCGACGAGCCAAGGCTTCGGCCTGTTTGTGGTACGCCGGGCCCCAGCCGCTCTGCCCGCCGACGATGATGACGGCGGGCACCGGCTGCTGCTGCGGCGACGGGCGGATGACCCATGCGGCGCAGTGGCTGCCTGCGAACGGGACTGTCAGGGGTTCGACATGGAGGGCGTCATCAACCGACGCTGCTGCCTTGTAGGCCGTGCACATTCGCTCGTAGAGCGACCGCTTGACAGGGGTGTCGGTGTTGAAGGCCATCTGCGCGAAGATCAGCGCAGCGGCTGCTCGCCGGTAGCACGCGGCCGCCGTGACACGGTTCCCTTGTTCGACGGCCTTGTCCGCCCGAGCGATTTGTGCCTCAGCCAGGCGGGTGGCGACTTCTTGCCAAGGTGCGGAGGCTGGCGAACCGGCCAGCTCCGACGCGTCCCAGTGGTCCATCCCGTAGTCCAGCATGCGGGTGATCGACATGGCGCGGTTCAGCGCAGCCCGCTGTTTGACAGCCTCTTCGGATGGTTCTGCGGTGGCCATAGGGTGCGTCGCGCCTTACGTGTGTGGTGTGGAAATGCGATTGACTAGAACGCCCAGGCCGGTGGCCTCGACCTCAACGACGTCGCCGTCCTCGAGGAAGGTGGGCGGGTCGCGGAAGAGCCCCACACCGCCCGGCGTTCCTGTGACGATCACGTCTCCGGGCGACAGCAACGTGAAG
>JAODNB010000180.1 GCA_025464795.1 Frankiales bacterium | reverse complement strand
ACGCCCACGAGAAGGCGCTGGGCGAGGCCTACGGTCAGGTGCCGAACAAGGACGGCGAGCTGGTCCCCCGCGTGCGCGTCAAGGTCGTCGACAAGGACGCCATGATCGAGGCCTCCCGCAGCTAGCTACGCGCGGGGGAGGGTGACCAGGAAGCGGCCTCCAGGGCCTGCACTGCAGGTGAGGTCCCCGCCAGCGGCGCGTGCCAGGCGGCGGGCCAGCGCCAGCCCGAGGCCGGCGCCGGGGTGACCGTCCCCAGGGTCAAGGCGACGACCCGGCTCGAAGACCGACTCCTCGGCCCCCGCGGGCACGCCGGGACCGTCGTCGAGGACCTCGAGCAGCACCCCCGCGGCATCGGCGCTGATCCGAATGCGGACCTCCCCGCCGTAGCGGTGGGCGTTCTCGAGCAGCGGGGCCAGCACCCGCTCGACGACCGCCTCGTTCGCCCCCACGAAGGGGACCTGACCGACGACCTCGACCGGGCTGGCCGTCTCCTCGGCCACCGCGACCGGGTCGCTGCGGCCGGTCGCGACCTCAGCTCGCGCCGCGGTGAGCAGGGTGTCGAGGATGCGCTCCATCCGTCGGGCGCCCTCACCGACCGTGGCCATCGCGGCCTGTGCCTGCTCCGGGGTACGGGCCCGGCTCTGGAACAGGTCCGCCTCTGCGGTGATCCCGGCCAGCGGGGTGCGCAGCTCGTGTGAGATCTCGGCGGACAGCTGCTGCTCGCGACGAAGGACCGCCGAGAGCCGGTCGAGCAGCGCATCAAGGGTTCCGGCGAGGGCCTCGAGCTCTCCAGGACGCGATCCGCTGCCGAACCGGAGCGAGGTGTCGCCCGCCGACCACTTCCCGGCCTGCTGGGTCATCTCCGCCACCGGCCGCAGGGCGCGGACAGCCACGGCCTTGGCCACGAAGTAGAGCAGGACCACGAGCAGCAGTGCGAGCACGATCGCGCCGATCAACGAGACCTGCGAGCTGCGGTGGTACGGGCTGAGGGAGACGGCCGCAACGACCGTGCCGACCTGTCTGCCGCCGTCCCTGACCGCTGCCGACAGGAACGCGGTCGCTCGTGGGCCCTTGGTCTTCAGCAGCTCGTTGTCGGTCCCGACGAGAGAGTCGGCGACCGACTGGAGAGCCGATGCGCCGGCCGGGCGCTCGACGGCGGTGCTGCCCTCGTAGATCCAGACGCCCGCGTCCAGGGCAGAGTCCTGCTCGCTGTCGGCGACCACGAGCCGGCCTCCGGAACCCACCGACACCGTGGCCGCCGCGCTCTCGGTCCGGCTGCGCAGGACGTCCTCGGCCTCAGCCCCGAGCCGTCGCTCGAGCAGGAGCGAGAAGGCGACCGTCAGCAGCAGCACCGCCAGTGCGCCGACGGCGGTGGCGGACAGGGCCAACCGGCCTGACAGGGTGCGGGGGCCCCTCCTCCCGGATCCTTCCGCTGTCACTCCCACGTCACTCCCGCGGTCACTCCCACCGTCAGGACGAGACGGCGCGGTAGCCCACTCCTCGGACGGTCTCCACGCGGTCGGAGGGCGAGACCTGCTGCAGCTTGCGGCGGACGCGGGCGATGTACTGGTCCAGGGTGTTCTCGTGCACGATCGCTCCGTCAGGCCAGCCTGCCCGGAGCAGCTCGCGGCGGCGGACCACCTCGTTCGCACGGCCCAGCAGCGCGGCCAGCAGCCGGAACTCCGTCGGCGACAGCGGCACCGAGCGGCCTTCGTGCGTGAGGGCGTGCTGGGAGGGGTCGAGCACCAGACCGCTCGTCGTCGCGGTGGTCGAGACCTCGGTGCGCCGCAGCAGCACCCGGAGCCGAGCCAGGAGCTCAGCGATGTGGAAGGGCTTGGTCAGGTAGTCGTCGCCCCCGGCGGCGAACCCGGCAAGGCGCTCGTGGACTGCGTCCTTGGCGGTGAGGAACAGGACCGGCGCCTGGATCCCGCGTGCACGCAGGGCGAGGCAGACGTCACGACCGTCGGCGTCGGGCAGGCCGATGTCGAGGACGACGGCGTTCGTCTGGTCATCGGCGCTCGTGAGCGCGGCCTGGCCGTCGCTCGCCGTCGTCACCGTGATCCCCTCCTCGCGCAGCGCACGGGCGACGACGTCCCGGAGGGCGTGGTCGTCTTCGACGAGCAGGACGTTGGACATGGGACGAGCATCGCACCCGATCCCCTCGAGCGTGAGAACCGGTCCTTCCCTGTCAGGTGGGTTTCATGCGCCTCGACCCGTGACTTCAGGCGCGGTCGGGCGTTGTTCGGGTGTGCGCACCCGGCTCCTCGCATCCGCTGTCCTGCTGCTCGTGGGATCCCTGCTCCTTCCCGGTGCCTCAGCGGCGTCGCGTCCGCCCACGGGTCCCGACGTGTCCAAGTACCAGCACGACAACGGGCAGGCGATCAACTGGGCCGCGGTGAAGCGGTCAGGTCAGGCGTTCGCCTTCATCAAGGCCTCCGGGCACAGCGACCGGGTGGACCCCTGGTTCCACCGCGAGTGGGATGCCGCCGGCCGGGCCGGGATGATCCGCGGGGCCTACCACTACGCCACTCCCTCAGCCTCGCCGTCCGTCACGCGCAGCGCCCAGGACCAGGCTGACCTGGTCGTCAGCACGGTCGGGAGCACCCGCGAGCAGAAGGACCTCGGTATCGCGCTCGACCTCGAGACCACCGGGGGCCTGGCTCCCGCTGCTCTCGCCTCCTGGGCGCACGCCTTCCTCGACCGGGTCGAGGCCCGGACGGGTCGGCTGCCCCTGCTCTACACGTACGTCAGCTTCTGGTCCAACGCCATGGCCAACGACCGGTCCTTCGGGGCCTACCCGCTGTGGCTGGCGCGGTACGGCGAGCGCCCGGCGCCGCTCGCCGGTTGGTCGCAGTGGACCTTCTGGCAGCACTCCAGCAGCGGGCGCATCCCAGGCATCGAGGGGCTCGTCGACCAGAACGTGATGTGCTGCGGCGCTGGGACCCTCGCCGCTCTCGCGGACGGTCGCTCCTCCGCGATCACCAAGCTCTGGCGCAGGCTCGGCGGTGCCTCCGGCCGCCTCGGCCTGCCCCTGGGGACCGAGCAGGCCGTGCCCGGCGGGTGGGCGCAGACGTTCCAGCGCGGGCTGGTGGCCACCACGTCCGCGCACGGCACCCATGCCGTTCTCGGCCACATGTACGACGGCTACCGCGCCTCGCCGACGGTCGGCGTGCCGGTCGCTGATGCGCGAGCGAACGCCCTCGGCATCGAGACGCAGACCTTCTCGGCCGGCGAGGTCGTCTACTCGGCGCAGACCGGCTCCCACGCGATCCGCGGGTCCCTGGCGAGCAGGTGGCGGGCCGACGGCGGCACCCGGTCTCAGGAGGGCCTGCCGACGGCGGAGTCCGTCGGGGTCGGTCAGCAGTTCGTCGGGGGCGGCCTCTACAAGGCTCGCAGCGCCGTTCACCTCGTGCCCGGCGCGATCCGGGACAGGTACGAGGAGCTCGGTGGTCCGTCGTCGGTCCTGGGTCTGCCCGACTCCGAGGCTCGGCTGGTCGGAGGCGCCCGGGTCGTGAGCTTCGAGGTCGGCTCGCTCGCCGAGCTCGTCGTCGCCGGCCAGCACGTCGTCGTCTGACGGGGTTGTTGGAGGTTTCCTACAAGGGATCCTGTGCGGGACGGTGGGCGCCAGGAGGCGCGAAGCCGTACAAGCCCGGTCAGACTTGTCAGGTGACCTCACTGATCTCCCGACCCGGCACCCAGGACGACGCTCTGAAGGAGCACCTGACCGCACGCCTCGAGCTCGCCCTCGAGCTGCACCTGAGCCGAGCTCAGATGTGGTACCCGCACGAGTACGTCCCGTGGGGCGAGGCCACGGACTACCGGGAGCTCTCGTGGGCGGAGTCGCAGAGCCGGCTCTCCAAGGAGGTCCGCGCCTCCGTGCAGCTCAACCTGCTGACGGAGGACAACCTGCCCGGGTACCACGGTGAGATCTCCCGGGTCACCGGCAACTCCGACGTGTGGAAGACGTGGCTGGACCGCTGGACCGCCGAGGAGGGCCGGCACGCCATCGCGCTGCGCGACTACCTGACCGTCACGCGCGCCGTGGACCCCGCAGTGCTGGAGGACGAGCGGATGCTGACCGTCCAGGGTGGCTTCTC
>JAODNB010000137.1 GCA_025464795.1 Frankiales bacterium | reverse complement strand
GCCCCCGCCTGCCTCGCCGGTGAGCGCGAACAGCCCGCTGTGCCGGGCATGGCTGCGAAGGTCCTCGAGCCGGGACTCCACCGGCCCATCGGGCATCCGCGAGGCGAGGGCTGTCACCCAGGTCGTCTGGCCCCAGCCGAGGGAGCCTGCCCGAGACATCGTCAGGTCGCCGACCTGGTCCCGCACGAGCGCCTCGACGACGCTTGCCTCGATGCGCGCGTCCCACGCTCCCCGAGCCTCCGCGGCCGCGGCATAGACCTCGGCCGCACCGAACGCGATCTCACGGGAGTAGGTGAGCACCGCCTCCTTGAGGTCCTGCTCGTGCCCGGGCGCCGCGAGCTGAGGGACCTGCGTCTCGAGCACGTCGACGACGACGCGGATGAGCTGCACGGTCTGCTTCAGGCTGACAGAGCGCGTCAGCTCTCGCGGCGCGGCACCGAAGACGTCCGGCGCAGGGGCGGGCGCGGTCGCAGCGTCACGCAACCAGGCGGTGAACGCCGCGATGCCCGCCTGGACGACCAGCCCGACGTCGGCTCGCTGCGCGGGAGGCAGGTTGGCGAACCAGGGCAGCGCGTCCATCTGCTGGACCGCGTCGGTGCTCAGCCGGGACTGCGCCTTGCGCACCCGCTGCCAGGTGGACGGCACCGCACCCCCTTCGTCGGGCCTGACCCTAGTGGGAGCTGCTCAGTCGAGGCAGAACTCGTTGCCCTCGACGTCCTGCATCACCTGACACGACTCGTTCTCCTCGTCGGCGAGCAGCAGGGTGCCGCGCACCGCACCCAGTGCGACGAGCCGTGCGCACTCGGACGCGAGCACAGCCAGCCGCTCGTCACCGACGAGCCCCGTGCCGACCCGGACGTCCAGGTGCACGCGGTTCTTCCCGACCTTGCCCTCGGGCACGCGCTGGAAGAACAGTCGCGGACCGGTCCCCGTGGGATCGCTGGCCGCAGACCACGAGGCGTCCTCGTCGTGCTGCTGGACGTAGCCCAGCACCTCGCACCAGAAGCGCGCCACCCGCTGGGGCTCGGCGCAGTCGAAGGTGACCTGGACCTGCCTGACCGATGCCATCAGCCGACCCTACGGGCATCACTGGCTGCGTGCCCGGCGGCGACGGGCCCTGGACAGGAGCAGCACGCCGGCGACGAGGGCCACGGTGAGGATGAGGGAGTAGTGGTTGATGGCGTCGACGACGTCCAGTGCAGGCTTGCCGATCTGCCAACCCAGGGCCGCGATGAAGCTTGTCCAGAGCAGCGTTCCGAGCGCGTCGCCGAGCAGGAAGACACCCAGGCGCATGCCGCTCGTACCGCAGAGGACGTAGAGCGCCGCGTTGGGGACGGGCAGGAAGTACGACACCAGCAGCGTCCAGAAGCCGCGACGCGCCACCCACCCCTCCGTCCGCAGCAGCCGCTGACGAGCCTTGGGAGTCCGCGCGAACCGGATCAGGACCGTGTTGCCCCACAGCCGCCCGGCCCACCAGAAGAAGACGTCGTAGAACAGCACCCCGAGCACCGGGGCCACGAGGACGAGCAGCAGCGACTCGTGGCCCGTACGCACTCGCGCTCCCCCGGTGATGACCGACGGGACGTTGCCGGAGAACGCCTCGAGCAGCAGCGAGTGATGGGCCAGCAGCGACGGGGTCGCCAGGCTGAGCGCGTAGGCCGCGACGGCGCCTGCGATCAGACCGGCACCGCACAGCTTCGCCTGGTTCATCGTGGACCCAGCGTAGGGCTAGCGTGCGCAGCGTGGACTCCGTGCGCACCCCGGACGAGCGGTTCGACGACCTGCCCGACTACCCGTTCCTCCCGCGGTACGTCCAGGTGGGTGAGGGGCTGCGGATGCACTACGCGGCGGTTGGACCGGAGGACGGGCCGGCCGTGCTGCTGATGCACGGGCAGCCGACGTGGTCCTACCTGTACAGGCACGTGCTGAAGGAGCTGGGAGACCGAGGGATCCGGGCTCTCGCGCCAGACCTCATCGGGTACGGCCGTTCCGACAAGCCGACCAGCCGCACGGCGTACACGTTGAAGAGCCACATCGGGTGGGTCACGGACCTGGTCACCGCCCTGGACCTCACCGGCATCACGCTGGTCGCCCAGGACTGGGGCGGACCCATCGGCCTCGGCGTGCTGGCCCGCCAGCCCGAGCGGTTCGCGGCGGTCGTCGCCGCGAACACGATCCTGCACACGGCAGACCCCGACCTGGAGGGACGCCTGACCTGGACGGTGCACGGCACCGACGACGAGCGGGTCGTGATCCAGGAGGCGTTGCTCGACTACGTGCTGCTGTCCTTGCGACAACCGACGTTCACGGCCTCGGTGCTCGTCGACTTCGCCACCACGAGCTCGCTGTCCGCGGACGAGCTCGCGGCCTACGACGCGCCGTTCCCCGACGAGGGCTTCCAGGCGGGGCTCCGCCAGATGTCGGCGCTGATCCCGCTGACTCGCAACGATCCGGGGGCGCATCAACCGCGGTACGGCGGACGTCCTGCGCCAGTGGAGGAAGCCCTTCGTCACGGCGTACTCCGACGGCGACCCGGCAACTGCCGGCTGGGCTGAGGTCTTCGCGGACCTCGTGCCGGGCACGACCAGCCACGTTGTGCGCGGCGGGCACTTCCTGCAGGAGGACTCCCCCGGCGAGCTGGCCGACGTCATCGCGCGAACGCACTCGGTGAGAAACCACGAAGCGCCGCCTTCCCCGTAGGGAGGACGGCGCTTTCGTCGGGGGCTACTAGCCCTTGATGGCCGAGACGTCGAACTCGAGGTTGATCTTGTCGCTGATCATGACGCCGCCGGCCTCGAGGGCGGCGTTGTAGGTGATGCCCCAGTCCTTGCGGTTGATGGTCGCGCGGCCCTCGAAGCCGGCGCGCAGGTTGTTGTAGGGGTCGGTCGCGGTGCCGGTGTGCTCCCAGGTGATGGTGATCGGCTTGGTCACGCCCTTGAGGGTGAGGTCGCCGACCATCTCGAAGGTGTCGTCGTTGACCTTCGTCACGCCCGTGCTGACGAACTCGCCCTTGGGGTAGGTCTCGGCGTCGAAGAAGTCGTTGGTGCGCAGGTGCTCGTCACGCTGCTTCTGGCCGGTGCTGATGCTCGCGATGTCGAACGACACCGTGGCGGTGCTCTTGGTCGGGTCCTGGAAGTCCAGCTGGGCAGTGCCCTCGAAGGTGTCGAAGCTGCCGCGGACCTTGGTCACCATCGCGTGGCGCGCGGTGAAGCCGAGGCGGGTGTGGGTCGCGTCGAGGGCATAGGTGCCGGAGAGTTCTGTGACGGTGGGGGCGGTCATGGCGGGCTCCTTCGTAGGGGTTGTTTGCATCTACAACAACCATACCTCGATTTTATTGCACGTTCAAGTACTTCCTTGAACTTTCTAGCATTGGTGCCCTACCCACTGAGCCGGGAGGCATGCACCCCGAGACCTACAGGAAGGCCTTCTCCAGGCCTGCGAGGCCGTCCTCGAGACCGACCAGGAGGGTCTGGAGGTGCGGCAGGGACCGCCGGCAGCCGACGAGGCCGAAGGCCATCTTCCCGTCGTACGACGAGCACGTGATGTTGACGGCCTGTCCCGCGGTCGGGATCGAAAGGGGGTAGCTGCCCTCCAGCCGGGCGCCGTTCCAGTAGAGCGGCTTGCGCGGCCCGGGCACGTTCGAGATCACGATGTTGAACGGCGGCGGGAGCAGGGGCGGTACGCCGAGCACCCCGTAGAGCAGGATCGGGGACATCGTGACCGCACTGAGCGCTGAGACCTGCAACGGCGACAGCGAGGCCAGCCCGGCCTTGCCCTGACCCATCGAGTCGCGGACGGTGATCATCCGCTCCTCCGGATCGGCCAGGTGCGTGCCGAGGTTGCACAGGATGGCGCCGACCGCGTTGCCACCGTCGTCCTTCGCCTCCTCGGTCCGGAGCGACACCGGAGCCATGGCGATGAGCGGCTGAGACGGCAGGGCGTCCTGCGCGATGAGGTAGGCGCGCAGCGCGGCAGAGGACATCGCGAGCACGACGTCGTTGAGCGTCGCGTCCGCACCCTTGGCCACAGCACGCATGCGCTCGAGGTCCCAAGCGTCGGCAGCGAAGCGCCGGCTGCCGGTGATGGGGACGTTGAGCATCGTCCGAGGCGCCTGACCCGGCAGCGGACCTCCCGTCTGGCGGATCGCGTCGTGGGCGACCGACAGCAGGTGCGGTGCGAGGCCGACCACGTCTCCAGCGGCCGAGACTCCCGTACTGACAAGGGAAGCCAGGCTGAAGCCGGGCTTCTGGCGAGCCTTTCGCGGGCGTTCGGCGAACGGCATCGGGGTATCGGTCTTGTTGGGGTCGGTCGACAGGCTGCTCTCGATGAGCCGCGACGCGGACACCCCGTCCATGACGGCGTGGTGCAGCTTCGTGTAGACCGCGAAGCGGCCGTCCTCGAGCCCCTCGATGAGGTGTGCCTCCCACAGCGGGCGCTGCCGGTCGAGGGGGGTCGAGTGCAGCCGTGACGTGAGGGCGAGCAGCTCGCGGATGCGGCCGGGACGCGGAAGGGCGGAGTGCCGTACGTGGTGCTCGAGGTCGATCTGGTTGTCGTCCTCCCAGGCCCACTGACGACCGCTGGACCAGGTCCGCACGGGGCGCTTCCGGAACTGCGGCGCGAGGTTGGTGGTGGCGAGTGCCTGGTTGTACAGGTCCGTGAGGAAGTCAGGACCAGCCCCTGCCGGGGGGCGGAACAGCTGGAGGCTGCCGATGTGCATCGGCTGCTCCCGTGACTCCGGGATGAGGAACATCGCGTCGGTCACAGGCATGAGGGACGGCAGGAAGGACACGGGCGCTCCGTCGGAAGGGGGGCGAGGGTCAGATCGTCTGGTAGTGCTCCACGAGCGGTGGCGCGGCGAAGTGCGGACCGATCAGGGCCCGCCACTGCGGGAACCGGTCGCTGGCGCGGAAGTCCTCGTGGGCTGCCAGCGAGGACCACTCGACCACCAGCAGGAAGCGCGTCGGCGTCTCCACTCCCCGCGTCATGCGGACTGCGTCGCACCCCGGGCTCGAGGCGAGCAGCTCGCGGGCCTGCGCGTACGCAGCCGCGAAGGCCTCCTCCGAACCCGGGGTGATGTCGAACTGCGCCACCTCGAGGACCATGCCCCTAGCCTCGCAGGTCGATCAGGTCTGGTCGTCCACCGCGGCGTCAGCAGCGTTCGTCTTGACGCTCTCGATGCCGTTGAGCGCCGCAGCCTTGGTCGTGTAGTGCTCGCTCGTGGCGATGATCTGCCCGTTGCCCGCCTTGAGGTTGAACATGAACTGCCCGGACTTCGTCGTCTTGAGCTCGAACTTGCCAGCCACGGGATCTCCCATCAACGGGCATCTCCGGACGAGGCGCCTCAGAACCGATCCTGTGCCACCCGGCGGACGGCCGCAAGAGGGCTGGCTAAGGTCATCGCTAGGGTCGGGGCATGGGACTGTTCGACCTCACCGGGAAGCACGCACTCGTCACGGGCGGCAGCCGCGGCATCGGCCTCATGATCGCTCGTGGCCTGCTCGATGCAGGAGCGTCGGTCGTCATCAGCTCGCGGAACGCCGCAGCCTGCGACGCGGCTGTGTCCGAGCTGTCGGCCCATGGTCCGGTCACGGCCGTACCGGCGGACCTGCAGACGGAGGCGGAGTGCCTCCGCCTCGCCG
>JAODNB010000117.1 GCA_025464795.1 Frankiales bacterium | reverse complement strand
GGGAGCGGTCGGTTCAGGAAGCCCTTGAGCTGCTCGTCGACGCGGTCCTGCAGGTAGCCGTGCAGCCTCGTCGAGGCGAGCGTCCCGCTGATGACCAGGCCCAGGCCGGAGAGCAGTACGACGACCGCCACCAGCTGGACCCGGAGCGGGAACCGGTTCATGTACGAGGCATCCGCAGGACGTACCCGACCCCGCGCAGCGTGTGGAGCAGTCGGGGCTCAGTGGTGTCGATCTTGCGACGCAGGTAGGAGACGTAGGACTCGACGACGTTGGCCTCGCCGCCGAAGTCGTAGTTCCAGACGTGGTCGAGGATCTGCGCCTTCGACAGCACCCGTCCGGTGTTCTGCATGAAGTAGCGAAGCAGCTTGAACTCCGTCGGCGACAGCGCCACCAGCTCGCCGTTCTTCCACACCTCGTGGGTGTCCTCGTCGAGCTCGATGTCGGCGAAGGTCAGGTGGGTCGCGGCGGACGGGGAGGCCGAGACCCGACGCAGGACGGCCCTGATGCGGGCGACGACCTCCTCGAGCGAGAACGGCTTGGTGACGTAGTCGTCGCCGCCGAGGGTGAGGCCGGCGACCTTGTCCTCGGTCGCGTCCTTTGCGGTGAGGAAGACCACCGGGGTGCGGACGCCTTCCTGCCGGAGCCGTCGCACGACACCGAAGCCGTCGAGTCCCGGCATCATGACGTCGAGGACCATGAGGTCGGGCCGGAACGTACGGGCCGTCTCCACCGCCTCGAGGCCGCCGGCGGCCGTCTCGACCTCGAACCCCGCGAACCGCAGGGAGGCGGAGAGCAGCTCGACGATGTTGGGCTCGTCGTCAACGACCAGGAGTCTCGCTTCAGGCATGGCTCCACCTTCGTCAGCCAGGCTCGACGGCACCTGCCGAGTTCCTGTGAAGTCGCTGTGAGCCTGCCACAGCCCAGGCCGCCGCCGTGGTGGCTGCGCCCGCGACGATGTCGACCAGGTAGTGGTTGCCCGTGATGATCACGACGACGAAGGTCAGCAGCACGTGCAGCCACGCCAGCCCGCGCAGCCACCAGGAGCCGGTCATGGTCATCACGGTGAGCGCCACCCAGATCGCCCACGCGGCGTGCAGGGAGGGCATCGACCCGTACGCGTTGGAGTGCTGGATGGCCCCGTCGCCGCTCTGGTAGGTGCCTGACTGAGCCACGATGTCGATGAACCCGGCTCCTGGTACGAGCCGGGGCGGCGCCACGGGGTAGGCGAGGAACACCGCCAGCCCGATGAGGTTGATGACGACCAGAGCTGTGCGCGCGCGGCGGTAGACGGCACCGCGCCAGAGGAAGCAGGCGACGAACACGAGCACGGTGATGTTGATGTGCGCGAGGTCGTAGTAGTAGGACGCCGGGTTCCGCAGCCACCCGGTGCGAGCGAGCCAGTGGTCGGCTGTCAGCTCGAGATCGCCAGGTGAGAGAGCCAGCATGTCCCGCCCGTGCGCGACCGCGGCGGAGATGCGACTCGAGGCCTGCGAGGCGATCTGGTCGTAGATCACGAGGAGGAAGGCCAGCACGAGCAGCTCCCCCGCCCAGTGCGGCCGTGTCCTCACCGCGCCATTCTGCCAGTGCAGGGGAGGATGGCCCGATGGAGCCGAGCACCGACCTCGCTGTGCTGGCGGGTTGTGGGTTGCTCCTGGTGGCGGTGCTCGCGGTCCGGTTGTCGAGCCGTACAGGTGTGCCGGCCCTGCTGGTCTACCTCGGGATCGGCGTCCTCGTCGGCGAGGCGGGGCTCGGCTTCCGTTTCGAGGACTACGAGCTGACCAGCCAGCTGGGCCTCATCGCCCTCGCCGTCATCCTCGCCGAGGGCGGCCTCACGACCCGCTGGTCCACCGTCCGGCCCGCCCTTCCTGCCGCACTCGTGCTGTCGACCGCCGGTGTCGCGATCAGCGTGGCGGTCGTGGCGGGCCTGACGATGGCTGTGTTCGGCACCAGCTTTCGGATCGCTCTGCTGCTCGGGGCCGCGGTCGCCTCCACCGACGCCGCTGCCGTGTTCAGCGTCCTGCGCCGGCTGCCCCTCAAGGCTCGCCTGAGGTCGGTGCTCGAGGCCGAGTCAGGGCTGAACGACGCACCCACCGTCGTCCTCGTCACGATCGCCTCGTCGAAGAGCTGGTCCACCACCACGTGGTACGAGGTGGTCGGTCTCATCGGCTACGAGCTCGTCGTCGGGCTCGCGGTCGGGCTGGCGGTCGGGTGGGTGGGCCGTTCCAGCCTCGGTCGACTGGCGCTGCCCAGCGCCGGCCTGTACCCCCTCGCCACCGTGGCCCTGGTGCTGCTCGCGTACGGCGCGGCCGGCTCCCTGCACGCGAGTGGTTTCCTCGCCGTCTACGTCGCGGGGCTGGTCGTCGGAAGCACCCGCCTGCCGCACCGCAGAGCGGTGCTCGGCTTCGCGACCAGCCTGGCGCTGCTGGCGGAGCTCGGCCTGTTCGTCCTGCTGGGTCTGCTGGCCAGCCCGGACCGCCTCCTCGACGCGATCCCGAAGGCGATCCTGGTCGGAGCCGCGGCCCTGCTCGTGGCCCGGCCGCTCGCGGTGCTCGTCAGCACCACGCCCTTCCGCACGCCGTGGCGGGAGCAGGTGTTCCTCGCCTGGGCAGGTCTGCGCGGTGCCGTCCCCATCGTGCTCGCGACGGTGCCGGTCAGCCAGGGCGTGGCGGGTGCCACCGACGTGCTCGACGTGGTCTTCGTCCTCGTGGTCGCCTACACGCTGCTCCAGGCACCAACGCTGCCGTGGATGGGGCGAAGGCTGGGTGTCATCGAGGAGCTCGAGGCTCGCGACCTGGAGGTCGAGTCGGCGCCGCTCGAGCAGGTGCGCGCCGATCTGCTGCAGGTCCAGGTCCGCAAGGGCAGCCACCTGCACGGGGTCTACGTCGACGAGCTCCGGCTGCCGCCGGGTGCGGTGCTCTCCCTGGTCGTCCGCGACGGGGTCGGTTCCGTACCGACGTCCGAGACCCGGCTGGAGCGCGGTGACCAGCTGCTCGTGGTGGCGACGACCGACAGCCGTGGAGCGGCAGAGGAGCGACTGCGGGCCGTCAGCAGAGACGGAAAGCTGGCCCGCTGGTACGGCAAGCCCACCTAGGATGAGACGTGGCCTTCCCCCGGTGTGCACTCGCGTTGGTGGGTGCGCTGCTCGCGACCGGAGCGTGGACTCCGCCGGTGCAGGCCGAGGAGGCGCAGCTGTCCGCGGTGCTGACCCTCGCTGACCGGCCCACGACAGCCCAGCTGCATCGGCTGGCCTCCCAGCACCCCTCGTCTGCCCACGTGACGGCCCTGGCGCCGAAGCGTTCGCACCGTGACGCGGTCGTGGCCTTCGCGAGAGGCAAGCACCTCGACGTCGTACGGGCCGACGACTGGTCCGTCACGGTCAGCGGCCCCGCGTCCGTGCTCCGGGACGCCCTGACCACCGGCCTGCCCCCTGACGTCGCCTCCGTCGTCGGGCTCGACAACCGCCGGCTCCACCGTGCGCACGCGAGTCCTGACGGGCTGGCCAACCCGCAGACCGCCGCCAGCCTGCGCGCTCACTACGACGTACCCGCGAGCTGGCGGGGGAACGGCATCACCGTCGGCGTCCTCAACCTCGCCGGCTGGAACAAGGGCGACCTCCAGCAGTTCGCCGATCACGAGGGGATCGCCGTTCGCCCCGGCCAGATCACGACGATCCCCGTCGGTGCGGACCCGACGAAGCTCGACGGCTTCGGGGACGAGTACGAGGTCGCTCTGGACGCGGAAGCCGTTCTCGGCAGCGCCCCCGAGGCCGCGCAGCGGCTGTACTTCGCGCCGAACACCAGCGCTGGCGTCGTGAGCGGCTTCGAGCAGATGGCAGCGGATGCGGCCGCCGGTCTGGTCCAGGTCGTGACGACCTCCTGGGGCAGCTGCGAGCGCGACTTCGACGAGACCGCAACAGACAGCGATCGCGCGGCCTATGCGTCGGCACTGGATCGGATCGTCGCCGCGGGCGCGACGGTGTTCGCCGCGTCCGGGGACGCCGGCGCCTTCGACTGCGGCACTCCCGAGGTGCCGGACGACGAGGCGCAGGTCGACTTCCCCGCGAGCTACGGCAACGTCGTCGCGGTCGGTGGCACGACCCTCAAGGCCGGCCTTCCCGAGAGCAGCTGGAGCGAGCCAGGGTTCGCCGGCTACCTCGGGGACGGCTCCGGCGGGGGGCAGTCCGTCGAGCAGCCTCTTCCCGGCTACCAGGATGGGATCGTCGCAGGAGCGACCCGGCGGCTCGTCCCGGACGTCGCGTCCGATGCCGATCCCCAGTCGGGGCTGGGGATCTACGTCCGGACGCAGGGCGGTTGGAGCTCCGCCGGCGGCACCTCGCTGGCCTCTCCGACCTGGGCCGGCATGCTCGCCTCCGCCCTGAGCTCGCAGGGCGGCAGGTCGGGTCGCGGCAACATCCTGCCGGCCCTGTACACCAGCGACGGCTTCACCGATGTCGTCGACGGCCACAACGGGCTGTTCTCCGCCCGACCTGGGTACGACCTCGTCACCGGGCTCGGGGTGCCGCAGTGGAGTCGGCTCGGGCCAGCGCTGCTCGCCTCCAGCCCGGGCGCGTCGGCGACTGGTCCGACTTCCTTCGTTCGCCGCCCACCGCGATCCGCGGACCCGAGCATCCGGGCGTTGTACACGAGGGCTGTCGATGCACCGATCCGCGTCACGTTGCCGAAGGGCTCGTCGTACACCGGCTTCTCGGCAGGGGAGCGGGTTCCGGGGTGCGCTCTGCAGCAGGCGACGCCCCCGACGACGGCGGCGCTGCTGCCGCACCCCTCGCAGGGTGAGCACCAGCTGGTGCTCACCGCGCTGGACCCGGCCCTGGTCTGCCACCAGGCGGTCGCGAACGTCGTCT
>JAODNB010000110.1 GCA_025464795.1 Frankiales bacterium | reverse complement strand
CACCTCCTCGAGCAGCCCGAGCATGGCCGCGTTGTTCACGTGGGCGTACGCGTCGATGTCGCTCCAGCGCAGCCGGATCGGGACCGTCAGTCTCATCGAACGCTCTGGCGCACGGCTACGCGCGGGTGAGCTTGCGATAGACCCCGCGACCGACGCCGACCGACTCGGGGCCGAGCCGCTCGGCCTTGTTCTCCTCGTAGGCCTGGAAGTTGCCCTCGAACCAGTACCAGCTGCCCGGCTGCTCCTGCGTGCCCTCGTAGGCGAGGATGTGCGTCGCGATGCGGTCGAGGAACCACCGGTCGTGGGTGATCACGACGGCGCAGCCGGGGTACTCGAGCAGCGCGTTCTCGAGGCTGCCGAGCGTCTCGACGTCAAGGTCGTTCGTCGGCTCGTCGAGCAGCAGCAGGTTGCCGCCCTGCTTCAGGGTGAGCGCGAGGTTCAGCCGGTTGCGCTCGCCACCGGAGAGGACGCCCGCGCGCTTCTGCTGATCGGGGCCCTTGAAGCCGAAGGTGGAGACGTACGCGCGCGACGGCACCTCGGTCCTGCCGACCTGGATGTAGTCCAGCCCGTCGGAGACGACCTCGAACAGGGTCTTCTGCGGGTCGATCCCCCCGCGGGACTGGTCCACGTAGGAGATGTCGACCGTGCTGCCGATGGTCAGTTCGCCGGCGTCGAGCGGCTCGAGACCGACGATCGTCTTGAACAGCGTGGTCTTGCCGACACCGTTCGGGCCGATGACACCGACGATGCCGTTGCGGGGCAGCGTGAAGGACAGGCCGTCGATGAGGACGCGGCCGTCGAAGCCCTTCTGCAGCTTCTTCGCGTCGATCACCTGCGCGCCGAGGCGCGGGCCGACCGGGATCTGGATCTCCTCGAAGTCGAGCTTCCTCGTGCGCTCGGCCTCGGTGACCATCTCCTCGTAGCGGGCGAGGCGAGCCTTGGACTTCGCCTGGCGGCCCTTGGCGTTGGAGCGCACCCAGTCGAGCTCCTCCGAGAGGCGCTTCGCGAGCTTCGCGTCCTTCTTGCCCTGGACGCTGAGGCGCTCCTGCTTCTTCTCGAGGTACGTCGAGTAGTTGCCCTCGTAGGGGTAGAGGCGCCCGCGGTCCACCTCCGCGATCCACTGCGCGACGTGGTCGAGGAAGTACCGGTCGTGGGTCACGGCGAGCACCGCGCCGGGGTACTTCGACAGATGCTGCTCGAGCCAGAGCACGCTCTCCGCGTCGAGGTGGTTGGTGGGCTCGTCGAGCAGCAGCAGGTCCGGCTGCTGCAGCAGGAGCTTGCAGAGCGCCACGCGGCGCTTCTCGCCGCCGGAGAGGAACTCGACCTTCGCGTCGCCCGGCGGGGTGCGGAGCGCGTCCATCGCCTGCTCGAGCTGCGAGTCGAGGTCCCAGCCGTTCGCCGCGTCGATCTCGTCCTGCAGCCGCGCCATCTCGGTGCCGAGCGCGTCGTAGTCCGCGTCGGGGTCGGCGTACTCCTCACCGATGGCGTTGAAGCGCTCGATCTTCGCGCGCAGCTCGGCGACGCCGTCCTGCACGTTCTCGAGCACGGTCTTCGACTCGTCGAGCTCCGGCTCCTGCATCAGGATGCCGACGCTGTAGCCCGGCGTCAGCTTGGCCTCGCCGTTCGAGGGGGTGTCGAGCCCCGCCATGATCTTGAGGATCGTCGACTTGCCGGCACCGTTCGGGCCGACCACGCCGATCTTCGCGCCGGGGAAGAACGACATCGTCACGTCGTCGAGGATCAGCTTGTCGCCGTGCGCCTTGCGGGCACGGACCATCTGGTAGATGTACTCCGCCATGGGTCGATCCTAACTTTCGTGGGGGTCCGCCCCTGCCGCGGACGATCAGCGCTGGGCTCAGAAGGGTGTCTCGTCCTCGGACGCGAGCGGTGCTGCCCACCCTGCGCCGTCGGCCTCGAGGACCCGCGTCTCGGCCGCGGGCTCCGGCCCGGGCGCCTGCGCCTGCTGCGCCGCGGGCAGCTGCGCGGCCGGCTGCCCGTTCCGGCTGAACGTGCTGGTGCCGAACGTGAGGTCGTGGCCGATCGCGATCGCCTTCACCTCCGCGGTCCGGGAGGTGCCGTTCGACTCGGTCGCGAACTCCGCGATCCGGAGCGTGCCCTGCACCACCGCCCGCTGGCCCTTGTGCAGCGATGCGTGCACGTTCCTGCCGAGGGTGTTCCACACGCTGATGCGGAACCAGCTCGTGGGACCGTCGACCCAGCCCTGGCCCTCGGGGTCCCGCTTGCGCTCGTTCGTCGCCAGGCGGAACGTGACGACGTCCGCCCCCTGCTGCGTCGTCCGCAGCTCGGGCTCGGTCCCGAGCGTTCCGACCAGGGTCACCATGTTGTCCGCCACCGCGGCACCTCCTCGCTTCGTTCCGACAGGCGCACGGTCCCGGCAGCCCGTGCCGTGGACGTGACCGGGACCGTGCGGAAGCGATGGTGGGGCAGCGGAAGAGCCCCGGAGGTATGGATGCCAGCTCCGTGGCGGGATCCGGCCTGGGGAGGAGCGGATGAGCTGCTCCGGGAGCCGCGGAGTGGTCAGGCCGCCTTCACGTACTGCGCGTACGAGCGCCGCACCTTGTTCACCTTCGGCAGCGCCACGGCCAGGCAGTAGCCCTGGTTCGGGTTCTTGGCGAAGAAGTCCTGGTGGTACTCCTCGGCCTCGTACCAGGTGCCCAGCGGGGCCAGCTGCGTCACGATCCGGCCGTCCCAGATGTCGGCCGCGCGGGCGATCGCGGCTTCGAAGACCTGCTTCTGCTCGTCGTCGGCGTAGAACATCGCCGAGCGGTACTGGGTGCCGACGTCGTTGCCCTGACGGTTGAGCTGACGGGGGTCGTGCAGCGTGAAGAACACGTCGAGGATGACGTCTCGCGGGATCACGTCCGGGTCGAAGGTGACCGCGACGGCCTCCGCGTGACCGGTCATGCCGGTGCACACCGCCTCGTAGCTCGGGTTCTTGAACGAGCCGCCCGTGTAGCCGGACACGACGTCGGAGACGCCCTCCAGCGAGCGGTAGACCGCGTCGAGACACCAGAAGCAGCCGCCGGCGAGCACGTAGGTCTCCAT